>NZ_JBMLRC010000294.1:0-20240 GCF_049241225.1 Emticicia sp. | reverse complement strand
GATACTTTTATTGGAACAAATTTGACTTTAGTCTAAATAGTAGGTTTGACTAAAGTCAAATCTGTTTTATTTTGTGCTGGTATCCGTCAGTTGAAACTGACGGCAATGAATGATGGTCTCATAATTATCTCAATTTTATAAGGTATTCTACTTATAAAATTGAGATAATTCATGGAAGTATTTTTATTCAATCTGCATTTTATAAACATTGGTTTCTCGTTTATTGAAGCCCACTCTCGGATAAAGTTTATTAGCCGCAATTCGGCTTGGGTGCGAGGTGAGCATCAATAATTTTACGTCTTTGGTTTTCACAAATTCGATGGCATGTTGCACCAGTTTTTCGCCGATACCTTGCCCACGATACGTATCATCTACTACTACATCTTCAATCCAAGCTTTTTTGCCAGTTGGGCTATAATACATGCCTACGGTTATCATTCCCATTATATTTTCGGCCTCATCATACGCCAAAAATAAATGGCTGTTTTCTGATGCTACAAGGGCCGTAAGGGTTTCGGCAGAAGCCGTGTAGGGTGTAGTTACGAGCAAATCAATGAAACGCTGAATGGCTGTTTGTATAGTGGGCGTAAGGGTGGTTATTTCTTTAATAGTCATTTTTTTATCAAAAGTTCAAGACGGATATAATTTTTTGAGAGAACTCACCGAAATCTCAATCAGCTCATTAAGCACATCGAGATTAATATCAGAGAGCTTTTTTACATAAATACAGCCTTTACCAGATTTAGTTTTACCCAGTTTTTGTAATAAATCTTCTCTTTGTTCAGCTGGTACATGAAGATACAACGAAATGGCCGAAGCTCGTGGCGAAAAAGCTACCAATGGTGCATCACCTTCGTGTCCGCTGGCGTATTTGTAATGATAACTTCCAAAACCAATGATACTTGGTCCCCAAAGAATAGCCTCAAATCCAGTCTGATTTTTGAAAATATCGACTAATCTAATAGCATCATTGCGTTTGGCCTCATCGGTGATTTGATTGATAAAATCACTGACACTGGCTTGTGTTTCGGTAGTTTTATTGGTTGCCATAATCTTTTAAAGACGAAGGTTTTCAGTCCTAAATTAACAAAAAAACCTCTGCATATCAAAATACGCAGAGGTTTCGGGATTTTTAAATAATTGAAGAAAGCATAAATTTACTTTTCTCTGGGCTGTGGCTACATTAATCCCAATCTTTCAATTTGCCAACAGGAGCAATCTGTACGTTTACGATTTCATTAGTTTTCTGATTCATCAAAAAAGCTACTATTTGACAATTCTCCTTGATGATGACGCTATTTGGAAGCGTAATCTTAAAAAGTTTTTTGTACACTTTACCATTTTTTATGGCTGCCGCAGGAATATTCAGCCCCCCTATCAACGGAGCAATTGCATCACGAGCGACGTTTTCGTGCAGAATATTCTCAATCATTGACGGCAAAGTATAGGCTTCATATTTTTGAAAAAGAGTATTTCTGCTTGCGTAATTGGCCTGCGGAAAACCCGCTACTTTATCTTCAACCAGATAAATGCCCAAACCATAGGCATCTTCAGTAGCTGTATTTACTTTTACATGACTCATGAGTGTAAGCTCTTTATCATTCAAGCTACTTTCGAGGGCAATTCCAACGGGTAATTTTTCGGTTTTCAGCAAATCATTCACATTTACAGTCCATTCACTTTCACCAATGATAAATGTACTTCCTACGATCGATTTTCTACGATTCACCATGCCCGAAGGCCAAGCTGGATGCCCGTATTTATTTTTCAGCGGATTATAGATTTTGTCTTTATCGGCCGTCATTTCATCGTTATAATGAATCTCAACGCTTATCACGCTTGGGCTTACTGTCAGTTTTTTAGAGGTTTCTTTAGCCAACGGGCACCAACCACACCAAGTGCCAGAATGCTCTTCGAGCAATACTTTTCTTGTAAAATCTTGCGGAGTTTTGGTCGAAACTTTACTTAAATAATCGTACTTACAGCTACAATCGTCTTCGGTGGCAGTAGATTTGAAATTTGTAGCAGCGGCATCAGTACAACCAACGTTTGGGTCGGTCGAAACTGGCTCGGTAATAATGGTGGGTTCTGGCTCAGAAGCGGTTTCTCTGGTGCATTGCAAAAACACAAAAGTGCTAAAAACAAAGACAATCGCACTGACAAATATTTTATTCATTACTTATTTATGTTTATTCATTTAATAACAAAAACCATGCCTTACAATGTTTGGCATCAGAATTGCGTTTTCATTCATAAAAACCTGCTTATCAAATGTTTGCTATCATTCGTGCTAACCAATTGACTTTTTTTCTGTTTTTAGTTTCGTTACAGCTTTCGGCACAAAAATCGCTACCAGATGTTTCAATCAAAGACTTAAAAGGACAGTCTATTTCTACCAAACAATTTAGTGAAGGCTCTCAACCAACCATCATTAGCTTTTGGGCTACTTGGTGTAAGCCTTGTCTGCAAGAAATCAATGCCATCAACGAAAATTTAGCCGATTGGCAAGCCGAAAAAAACGTACGATTTATTGCAATTTCGGTGGATGATAGCCGCAGTAAAGGCCGTGTGCCAACACTCATCAATAGTAAAAAGTGGAAATTTGAAGTATATCTTGATGAAAATGGCGATTTGCAAAGAGCCATCAATGTATTGAACGTACCACATACATTTGTATTGGATGCCGAAGGGAAAATAATTTATCAGCATACTTCCTACGCTTCGGGTGATGAAGAAGCCTACATCGAAGCTATCCGAAAAATCAAATGAGAAAGTCTCTATCTCAGATTTACTTTAGACTAAAGTCTGATAATGTTTTTGCTACATTCCGTCAGCTAAAAGCAGACGGGGTCGCCCAGACGGCAATTGATAGGGCTGTAACAATTCTTTTAGTTATGCTTTTCATAATTCCTCCATCGGGGGTTAGGGGGCAGTCATTTTCAGGCAGTTTACAATCTGACTTTCAGCGATATACCAACGATAATTCATTAATTTATGAGCAATTAGAGTCAAAAATAGCATCCAATAACTATCTCACACTGCAAGGTCAGTACCGAAAATTTAGAGCAGGTATAAGATATGAGGCTTACTTTCCACCATTGTTGGGCTATCCGCTCAATTTAGAAGGACGAGGCTTGGTCAATAAATTTATTTCTTACCAAAATGATAAAATATCGGCTACGATTGGTAATTTTTATGAACAATTTGGTAGCGGAATGATTCTCCGAACACAAGAACAACGCTTTTTGGGAATGGATACTTCGCTCGATGGTTTTCAACTAAAAGCCAACCCAACTAAAAATTATACCGTAAAATTGATAGGCGGAAAGCAAAGATTGGGCTTCAAGCATGCCGATGGTTTGGTTATTGGAATGGACAATGATTTTAGATTTAGTAAGGATTCTACCACTAATCAATGGAGCGGAGGGCTTAGTTTTGTGAATAAAAACGAACCTTATGACGGTATTCTGACAAGCGTAAAACCCAACGTTTGGGCAGTTGGTGGGCGGCTGAATTTTCAACGAAATAATTTTAGTTTTTCGACTGAATACATCACGAAATCGGCTGATGCTACGCCCGCCAATCGCTATATTACCCACCGAGGTTCGGCTTTATTGATGAATAGCAATCTTGATTTTGATAAACTATCGTTAGCCTTAAACCTCAAACGCATTGATAATTTCGATTTCCGCAGCCAACGTTCCGAAACCCTCAATAATGCACTACTAAGTTTTATTCCTGCCACCACCAAACAACATTCTTATCGACTGCTAACGCTTTATCCGTATGCCTCACAAGTGATGGGCGAAGTGGGTGGACAGATTGATGCCATTTATACATTTGAAAACGATGCTACGCTTTCGCTCAATTTTGCGGCACTCAATGCTCTGAATAAAAAAACAATTGAAGGCGAAGAAGGTTATACGAGTAGTATTTTTGAAATTGGTAAAGAAAAATATTACCGAGATTTGAATATCGAATTCGAGAAAAAATGGTCGAAGAAATTTAAAACCAACATGGTTTTTGTCTATCTCAATTATAACAAAGGTCAGATTCTGGGTACGTTTGCCGAAATGATAAAATCTTATACGTTTATTTTTGATGGAACAGTCAAATTCTTGAAAAAGAAGGCTTTACGTTTTGAATTACAACATTTATCTACCCAACAAGACAAAGGAAATTGGGCCATGAGTTTGGTTGAATACAGTGTTTCGCCCAAATATTTTTTCTATATTTCTGATGAAATCAATTACGGTAATTTTAGTTTTGAGAAAGTAAAACACTACCCAAACATTGGTTCGGCTTTTAGTTATAAATCGCACCGATTATCAGTAGGTTATGGTCGTCAGCGAGAAGGCCTATTGTGTGTGGGCGGTATTTGTCGGCTTACGCCTGCCTACACGGGTTTTAGTGCATCGCTTACGAGTAGTTTTTGATAGAGAAACTTGAATCATTCAATGAAAATAATCAAAGTTTTATTGTTGGTATTGACCTTGGGGCAGGAAGCGTACTCACAAAAACTACTAACGCTCAACCCCGAAAAAGTAAGTTTTAAACCAAGTTTTAATATTGTGGATGTCGTTGATGCTCGCCCACAACGAGAAAATATTGGCCAAGCTTTCGTATCTGCTGCTCAGAAAGACCCCATCAATTTTAAAGCAGGAACCGAAACCGCCATCAAGAGATTTCTTACGCAATCACTACCAAATAAAGAAGCCCAACTGCTGCTCAGATACCGAATTCTTGACTTAAAAATAAGCGAATCGAAGCTACCAAATGGCAATTTTTCTGGCCAAATCCAATTAAAAGTTGCCTTTGACCGAATCGGCAAAAAAGATACGGTTTTACTGACCGAAACAAGCACCAGTACCACTTTTGTGCGTTCGGATATTCAGATGCCTAACGCAAAATATGAATCAATTCTAAGTTCTTTACTGGGCAAATCACTCGAATATTTCGATAAATGGCTTACGCTAAATGGGAGTAAACACGAAGCTCTCATCAAGGGTGTGAAGATTATCTTTATGCCCGAAAATGATGCCAATGATAATGACACCATTTATCATCATACCAGAAAAGTAAACTGGGATGATTTTAGAGGAAAGCCAACCAATACTCGCTACGGAGCGGCCATTTTTGCCAACTTTGCTTATGGGGCAAGTTTTCAAGTCATTGATAATTATATTGTGGCTAAAATTTCGACCAAAACCTACATGGTCCGCGGAATGTCGTGGATGCAGCCAAACGCTTTGAGCGATTACGCACTTGCTCATGAGCAACTTCATTTTGATATTGCCAAAGTAATAACGGAGCGATTCAAGAAGAAAATTTTGGCGATGCAAGCCGATTTAATCATCGACCTCAACAGCATGATTCAGTACGAATATTTAGAATCGTACCGAGAAATGAATCAATTACAAAAACAATATGATAACGAAACTAATCATAGTATCTCTAGGCAAAATCAGGCAGCTTGGGAAGCAAAAGTAAGAAGATGGCTCAATGAGTTTGGCAATTAAATATCGACTATTCTTGAAATAATACAAAAAAAGCATTGTTTTAAGAAAGATTTAAGAAAATGACTATATTTGTGGTCATTTTTAAACGAAATACAGTATTTACTGATGCGAAACCTTGTTTTGTTTTTTTTTCTATCACTTGTCAACATTGCTGGATTTTCACAAATCACGATTAACCTACCATTAACAAGAAGTGTTTTTCAAAGAGATAACAACAATACCTCAAACATCTATATATCAGGCATTTACGAAGGAACTATTGACAAAGTTGAAGCAAGAATTATACCTGTAAAAGTTGGCCAAGGCATAGCTACTGATTGGGCTGTTGTAAGTGATAAACCGCAGTTTGGCTCATTTATTGGCTCAATAAAAGGTACAGGTGGCTGGTATCAATTACAAGTTAGAGGTATTAAAAGCGGAGTTGTGGTCACACAATCTACAGTCGATAAAATTGGCATCGGAGAAGTATTTCTGATTGCAGGGCAATCAAATGCCGAGGGCAAAAGAAACTTTGGTGAACAAGCATCGGTCGATGATCGTGTCAATTGTTTTGATTACCAAAAAATTGATTTCTTAGATGAAATCCCCCCTTTCCAAAGTTTTTCACACATCGAACGCACCTCATCAATTGCACCCCGTGGACAAGGGGCTTGGTGTTGGGGCGAATTAGGCGACTTACTGGCCAAACGCCTCAATGTGCCGATTATGTTTTTCAATGCCGCCTACGAAGGTTCAAGCATCGAAAACTGGTATAGCAGCTCAATTGGAGTAGACACAAAGCACCCGTTTTTTCAGTTTACCTATCCGCGTAATACCCCATATTCATATCTACGAATTTCACTGCAATATTATATTTCTCAGTTAGGCCTACGATCAGTTTTATGGGAACAAGGCGAAGCCGAATCTGAATTAAAAACTACACAAGATTATTACGCTACAGCACTAAAAAAGATTATAGAAAAGAGCAGAACAGAAACCGGAAAAAAAATCAGTTGGATGGTTTCTAGAGCTTCTTTACTCAATACCAATCAAGTCTATCCACCTGTAATTAACGCACAAAATAGCGTCATCAATGTATCGGATTATATTTTTGAAGGTCCATACACTGATTCGATTCAGGTGCCTCGCCCCGAAGGAGTGCATTTTACTGATGTGGGGATTTCTGAGCTTGCAAAAGCATGGGATAATAAGATGAGTAATCGTTTTTTTAGCCAGTCGGTCCCTTTTTTGCCTTCACCACACATTGCCTTGAATGCTTCTTGTCAAGTCAACGATAAAGTTACGCTAAGTGTGCCTGCTTCCTACAATTTGCAAACATGGTCGAATAACACTACTACCACGACACAAACGGCATCCACGGGAACTTTTAATGCCACTGTAAGAGATAAAACAGGTAATTATTTCTTTACCAATACAGTTGATGTAAAAAAAGTGTTTCCTACTAACAAACCTTTCGCTTATGCCAAACAAAGTCCATTTTTCTGTGAAGGTACAAGCACCGATCTCTTGACCGACAACGCTGAATATTCATCGTTTATCTGGAATACAGGCGAAACTAAAAAGCAAATTACGGTCAAAAATAGTGGTTCATATAGTGTGCGAGGTATTAGTGCATTAGGATGTATATCACCCGAATCGAATGTTATTCAAACTCAAACTTTATCATTACCTGGCAAACCCGTCATTTATCAAAGTGATGTAGCTGTCTGTGAAGGAAATACCATCACACTTGCCTCTACAAGTATAAAGGAAAGTATTTGGAGTAATAACGAAAGTGGATCAATCATTACCTTACGTAATCCGGGTGAGTATAAGATTACGGTTCGTCAGAAAGATGAAAATGGTTGTTTATCGGTTGATTCTGACCCAGCAATCATGTCAATAAAAAGTCGCCCTGAGACACCCGAAATCATACAAGTCGGTACTTATACGCTGCAAGCCAAACAAAAGACCGAAGCAACTGATTTAAACTTCGAATGGAAACAAGACGGAAACTTATCGTCAAACAAAACAGCCTTTTTAAAATTGATTAACCAAAGTTTTGTTACAGTAACGGCTCTACGAAATTACACCTTACCGAACAAAACCCTGAGTTGTCGCTCAAATATTTCCGGAGCATTTTCTTTCAAACCAAATCCCGAACTATCCGGAATCATTGTATATCCGAATCCAAGCACAAATGGCATGATAACGCTTGAATCAAAAGAAAATATCGAAAGTTCCGTGCTTACAGTTTATAACGAGAAAGGCCAGTATCTTACTTCCTCTTCAATTCAAAGTTTATCTGAGCGTCGTTTCGTTGACTTGACATATTTACCTTCAGGAAAATATATTTTGAAACTCCAATATGGCGACTTTTTAGAATCCAAAGAGATAATAATTATGAAATAATGAGTCGATGGTGCTGTGAAAAACTCATTTTTAAGATTTCGTACTGTTGATAATTTTCGGCCATTTACCAAATTAAGTTTCTAAAATTTTATACCAACAATGAAGTGATTAAGGCAACTTGATCACTTTTTTAGTTTTACTTCCACTCCCACACTATTTGCTGAAAAACTGATGGTATCTGACTGATAGCCTAGTTTTTCAAAAACCAACGATACCTCCGAGCAATTTCTTCCTCCATCAACATCACTAAACTTAAAATCTCCATTCATATCGGTCTTAATCGTATGATATGGCTGGGTCTTCTTATAAATCACCACATCTTGTAAAATTCCCATCGACTGAGCGTCATAGACTTTTCCCTCTACTTTCTGTAGGCAATCGCAACTCGAAAAAGATAACGCACCAAGTATTATGATTCCAAATGGCTTCAGTAAGATCTGATAGAGAGTTGACTTTTTCATGCTAAAACCTGATTTTTATTAAATTTCATGACCAAAACTGCTCATAAAAGTAAGTTTTTTTTCTTTCAATATACACACATCTTATTTTTTTCGACAGCCAACCACACATTAATTAGCGTTAATGTAATGGCATGTCTACCGTCTAATTTTTGGCTGACTTTTTCTAGAAAACCCACTGATAAACCAAACATTGAGCCCAAAATCAAATTCTTGATGCTTTTATTCAAATACCCCGTAAACATCGCAATCCGTGTGATTTACTAAACTACGAACTCACGGCAAAAGTAGCTTGATTGCAATGAGATTATAATCTTGAGATTCAAAAGTAAGGGTTTATTAAACTCCAGATGTAGAGAGTCGAATGACCAAAATAGCTGACTGATGTTCTCAACTCAAATTTTTATACACTGACGCAACGCATTACGCAAAATATGAGTCTTATTATAGAAAGTTTAATTTTCAATTATCGTACAGCTGCTACAATCATTACTATTTTTGAAATAGTACTCGGCAACACTAAATTGACAGAATATTTTTATTTCTATCTGATCGAAAAATAAGGTAAAGTAAAGATTTTTTATCATGATAAAAGGTCAAGTATTGAATTTTGTAACGATATTGCTAAGATAAACGCTTAGAACAGGTAAGCTACCATAAACTAAAAACATGAGAATTTTAATTTTGCTTTTAATGCCTTTTTGTCTTTTGGCACAATCAAAAAAAGATATTCGTAAGAATGGAGTCAAAGGAATCACCGAAGTTATCGTAGAATATGAAAACGGAAAAGAGATTAGCCACAATGATGTAACAAAGAAATTTGATAAAGAAGGTGAGGTTATTTTGGAAGTCAATTACGATAAAACTGGAGCATTAAAAGATAAAATTGCTACAAAATTCAATAAAGATGGCGATAAAATAGAAGAAACTACTTTCGACGCCACAGGCAAGCAAATCAATCGTTTTGTGTATAAATATAATGCTGATGGCGAGAAATCGGAGGAAATCAAATACGATGCAAAAAATGTATTAATCAGCCGTTCGGTTTATGTAATCAACGGAAAAGGATTAAGAACAGAAAAGAAAACCTACGATGCCAAAGGGAAATTGATTCAGACCAAAAAGTATATTTATGAGTTTTAAAAGCCCCCGCCCCCCGATGGGGGAGTTTACTATGACAACAGATTTTTTTTTCGATAGAATACAAGAAGAAGTAACACTCTTTGAGCCGATTACTTTGGCCGAAATGGAGGGGGTAAAACTGATGGACAGAATGGATGTAAAATACCTGATTCCAATAAATTTTTTACCCGATATTCTGGCCGATGCCAAGCAATATTACAAACTCTTAGAGATTGATAATCAACGAATTTGCCCCTACCAAACGCTTTATTACGATACCGAAGATTTACGGCTCTATCATCAACATCAAGTTGGTAAGCAGAATCGATATAAGGTACGTTCACGCAATTATGTTGGCTCAAATTTGCAGTTTTTTGAAGTAAAATTTAAAAACAATCACGGTCGAACCATCAAAAAACGTATCAAAACTCAGGGAATCAACGAGCCATATTTGCACGACGAAAGTTCGGCTTTTTTGAGTAAAATCAGCCCACTCGAACCTCAGTACCTACAAGGCGTGATGTGGGTCAATTATAGCAGACTTACGCTCGTGAGCAAGCAAAGCCCCGAACGCCTCACGATTGATTTGGAGCTTACGTTTAAGAATGATTCAAAAGAAGTTCAATACGCACAAATAGCGATTGCCGAAATCAAACAAGAAAAAGTGGGAGCATCGCCGATACTGGATATTCTGAAAAAATACCAACTAAAATCGGGCTCGATAAGCAAATATTGCTTCGGAATCATCAGCCTTTTCGAGGGCGTCAAACAAAATAATTTCAAAAAACACCTAAAAAGAATTTCAAAAACCTTACACCAATATGAATCTTTTACAGCAAACGCTTACACCTGACACCCTACAAAACGTTCAAACAGCTTCTTTCGAGTTATTTGATAAACTTTCAAGCAAATTCTTTATTCGATTATTTATTGATTTAGTATCAGTTTTTGTACTGATTCGCCTGATTTTCTACAAAAACTACAAAAAAGCCGACCAGTACCTTACATTTTTTGCTTTCAACTTAGTTATTTTCTTGATAACCTACCTGCTCAATAAAGTAGAGATGTCGATGGGAGCAGCTTTCGGTTTGTTTGCAGTTTTCTCGATGCTTCGCTACCGCACCGAGAGTATTTCTACCAAAGATATGACCTATCTGTTTTTGGTCATTGCTATCGGTTTACTTTCGGCCATCAGTAAAGGCGGCTGGGACGAGCTGGCTCTTTTGAATAGTATTATTCTTATCGCAACGTTTTTGCTCGAAAGCAATTGGCTCATCAAAAAAGAGTTTACCAAAAATATTATTTATGATAATATCAATCTGATTACACCCGAAAAACGTACCGAATTATTAGCCGATTTGAAAAAACGTACGGGTTTCAATGTTCATCGGGTAGAAATCCAAGAGATTGATTTCTTGAAAGATGCCACTCGCATGACGATTTATTTTTATGAATAATTTTCTCTAAAATGCACCTCTCCTCAACCAGAGAATGACACCTACTAAACTTTTCCTTTATGAAAAAATACCTTCAAATAATCAGCCTATTATTCGTTTCATTGGTCACATTTGCCCAAAAATCAGAAGTAGATTTTCAGACTCGTCAAGGAATCGGGCTTAATTTAGACCTACCCAAAGGCTGGGAGGTTTCGGGCGAATTTCGTACCCGATTCAACGAAAATTCCTCAAATTATCGAGGCTCGTACATTTATCTTGGCGGCGAAAAAAAGATAAATAAATACATTTCAGCGGGCGTTGGTTATCGACTCGGCATGGTCAATGGAGAAAAGTTTAATCGTTTATCGGCCAATATCGAAGCGAAATACAAAATCAATAGATTTACGTTTTCGCTTCGTGAAACCTATCAATCACAAAAACAAACATTTGTGGGCGATGATGAAGGTACGGCCGAAAATTATCTTCGCTCAAGGTTCGGTATAAAGTATGCTTTCACCAAAAAATTAGACTTTAGTGTTTCGACCGAGCCATTTATGCACAAAAACGATGGAGTTTTCGAGACGGATTTTTGGCGAAATCGTGCCAATATAAGCTACGAATACCTAAAAAATAAAAGTGTGAGCCTCTATTATATCTGGCAGCCCGACGTAAACAAGAAGTATCCCGATACTAAAAATATCTTAGGTATAAATTTTAATTTTGTAATTAAAGTTAAGTAAAACTTCACAAATAAAGGCAAATACTATGTGTTGTGGTGAAAACCATAACACATAATTCTTAGAACCTCTTTATATATCCCAACCCGATTTCGATTTGCCTGTCAATAGTTTGTAGTTTATATTCCTGCAAATTCAAGCCTCCGTTTAGTAGTAATACGTTAGTTCCACGAATAGCCTTTCGGACCCCCAAAGCCACATTGTTTGATACCAAACGATAATCATTCTTCCCGATTAGGGCTATGTTTTGTGAATTATCAGGCGATAGGCCAGTTCCAAGTCTTAGACTAAAGTAATCATCTACTCCGCCGTAGTAATAACGCGTAAGAAATGCATAAGAGCTCGAAATTTTAGAGGATTCTGGGCTTAGATAAGTTCTAAAATTAAACCAAAACTTTCGATAATATTTACCCAATGATGCCGTGTATATCCAAGTACTATTTCCAAAATTAAGATATCGAAAGCCCACTTCAGTCTCAAATCCCTTTGGCATTGTAAAATATAAAGAAGCCCCGGCCCGATATTTAGGAAAAACGCCAAATTGTGTAGCGTAACCACCACTTAAATAAGCTTGTATGTTTTTAGAAATTTGTGGATAAGCATCCAGTTCGAGCTGTAGTCCATCTTTATTGAATCGATTAGCATAGTTTAAACGCCCAAAGAACAAGCCAATGTTGGTTCTTAGTCCGTAATCAATACTAAATAAATGCCAAGGATTAGGAAATTGTTTATCAAAATTAATAAAACCATAAGACACATTCACCATATTTTGCGTTAGGTTTTCTCTAATCCTATTGGCCAAAGCCCGCACTTGTGGATTCTTTGTTTTAATCACCAACAAATTATTTACTAATGAATCTGCCTCTTTCCAATGCCTCATGTTTACTAATACATTAGCTTTCAAAAATTTCAATTCTTCTGAATTTTGATGAATCCTTAAACTATTATTGATCACTTCTAAGGCATCATTATTCTGACTGTTCCAATAATACAAATTACCTAATGCCAGCGAGGCATCTTCATTTTGGGAGTCTTTACTGAGAACATTCCTTAGAATAACCATAGCACTATCTTTTTGCCCATTCCAAGTGTATACTCGGCCTAAAAAAACCGCCACTTCAGTGTATTCAGGATTTATGGCCAGAGCTTGTTTACTAAGCCGAATTGCTTGTGTGTAGCTTTTGTTTATAAATGCACTCGTACGAGCTTGAGCAAAAAGTTCATCAGCAGATACACCCTGGCCCCGTGCCAAATTTATTACGAAGAGAAATAAAATTACCTTACAAAAAAAAGCTTTCATAAATAGTTATTAGGATGCGTAAAATACATTAAAAATGAGTCTAAAATTATCAATAAGTAGCAAAATTCATGCTACATATATTTCTGAAAGTCACGGAATAATAAAAAATATTAAAAACCAAATTATTGGTGTGATTTTTGCTCTGCTTAATTAACACATATCTCTAAAAAATTAAGTAAGAAGTACTTGCATATCTTCTTATTTAGTTGATTACTTTCCTAGCGACCATGAATAAGCCATCAATTGAGATAGATAAAGTTGTATCTAAAAATGCATATCCTTTATCTCAGATCCCGGTTATTTTTAATTGGGTAGATGAGACTGCTTTAAATAATCTTTCTGAGCTTATAGCTCAATTCTTTCAAGTTCCGGTCACAGCTATCGCTTTCAATGCTAACAATACACAATGGCTTATTTCAAAAATTGGTATTGAACAAAAATGTCTCTCGATCGGAAATCGTTTTTTTAGAGATATTGTATCACAACAAGGAGTTTTAGAGATACCTGATATTTCAAAAACAGCGTACACCAATGATATACCAGTTTTACTGAATCAAAATATACAATTTTATGCAAGCATTAGTTTTGGTTTAATCAATGATTTTGTCGGTACAGTATTTATAGCTGATTTCGAGCCAAAAAAATTAACCGAACAAGAGAAAAAAGCCTTCAATACCTTTGCCAACAACATTAATTCGACCTTAAAATTAAATAAAATAAATTTTCAGAAACTCGAAAAAACAAATACGCCATTACCTCAGTTAAATAGTGCAGTAAAACAAATATCAGAATCAATTCTTACAGATTATGAAAACCTGAGCGATGATAGTAATACCAATAAGAGCTATTGGTTAGAAGTTAATACTCAGGCTGTCTTTAACAACAAAAAGCTTGTAGATATTGATGTTAAATCTGAACTAATTGATATCACTGAGAAGAAAAACAGAGAAGCCAATATTCTAACCTTAATCTCTGTGATGAACTCTATATTTAATGCGGTTTCTTTTGCGGTTATTTTTACTGATACAGATGGAATTATCCGTCGAATAAATAAAGCAGGATTAGATTTAATTGAATATACAAATGATGAAGTCATTGGCCGAACACCCGAATTTTTTCATGATTCAAATGAGATAATGGAACGAACTTTAGCCTTATCATTAGAACTAGGACAAGTAATAATGCCCGGCAAAGATACGTTTGTTTTGAAAGCGTGCTTAGAAAATAAAGTTGATGCAAATGAGTGGACATATATTACTAAATCTGGAAGACGTATCCCAATTTTGCTTAGTATTACGTGTGTCAGAAATAGTAACAACGATATAATTGGTCATTTAGGTGTTGCAGAAGATTATCGAGCGAAAAAGCGAGCTCAACAAGAGCTCATTGACGCCAAAAACGCGGCCGAATTGGCGGTGTACGCTAAAGACAGTTTTTTAGCAAATATGAGCCATGAAATCAGAACTCCACTAAATGCCATTATTGGTTTTACGGAGTTGTTATCTCAAAGTAAGCTTGATAAAGTACAACATGATTTTATAAATCATATACAGGTTGCGGGCGATAACCTATTGCTTATCATCAATGATATTTTAGATTTATCAAAAATAGAATCTGGACAATTAGTCATTGAATCTTATCCTTTCAGTATTACCGACACATTACAGCATGTGCAAAATTTGCTTAAAATAAAGGCAAATCAGAATAATAATGATTTTAGCTTATCAATCGCCGAGGACATACCTGAGTTTATTCTTGGCGATAAAGGCCGAATCAACCAAATATTAGTTAATTTGGCGGGAAACGCCATAAAATTCACAAAAAATGGAAAAGTATCAATTTCATTAGAGAAAATCGATGAAAACACAGATTTTGTTACATTACAATTCACTGTTTCAGATACAGGTATTGGAATTCCTGAAGATAAACTTCAAGCCATTTTTGATCGATTCACCCAAGCCGAAGCAAGTACTACTCGTAAGTTTGGAGGTTCGGGCTTAGGCCTAAACATCGTCAAACAATTGGTTTCTATGCAAAATGGTAAATTATCAGTCCAAAGTACACTTGGTAAAGGCTCAGAATTTCAATTTATAATTACATTTCAAAAAGTAGATTGCGTAAGTATAGAGAATTTGCGAGACAATACCCTTAATGCTCAATCGTTAGGCTCGCTTTCTATTTTACTCTGTGAAGATAATCACCTGAATCAGATATTAGCCAAAAATGTTATTCAAAAATTTGGCTTTAATTTAGATATTGTCAATAATGGCCAAGAAGGCATAAACGCCTTAATTAATCACCATTACGACATCGTTCTGATGGACTTGCAGATGCCTGTAGTGGATGGCTATCAAGCAACTATTCATATCAGGAATGTATTAAAATCAAATATACCGATTATTGCCATGACTGCTCACTCACTTGTAGGTGAGCAACAAAAATGCTTCGATATTGGTATGAATGCTTACCTTGCTAAACCGTTTAAACAAATAGAATTATTAGAAAAAATACAATCTGTTCTTGACAAAAACAGATTCGATGAAAAAAAACTATTGCATATGCCACAAGAAATATCTACTCACACATCGGGCCAAGCCACAAAATTAGATTTATCATATTTAGAAACATTTAGTGAAGGCAATGAGGAATTTATTCTCCAAATGATTAAGCTCTTTACACAACAAGTTCCCAAAGATCTGATTTTGCTTGAGCAAAAAATTGCAGAGCAAGATTACCCTGGCATTAAATCGGTTGCACATCATATGAAATCGTCGCTTGCAATGTTTAAGTTAGACCACGAAGTTCAATTCTTACAAACTACCGAGCATAATGCCAAAAATTCAATTATTAGCAGTAACATAGAGAGTGACTTTATTGCTTTCAAAAAAAATATCGAACAAACTTTGCTCATTATGAGTGATTACTGATTTTGGCTAAATCGATTCGGCATAGATGTAAAAAAGTACTAACCAAAGTGATTTAAAATTATGAAAGTTATTCTTTGCGAAGACAATGATATCTTAAGAAAAACGCTTTCTTTCTTTCTAGAATCGAAAGGATTTAGAGTATCACAATTTTCTAACGGCCGTGAAGCCATCAATTCTATTCAAGAAAACAACTATGACATGATTCTGACTGATATAAATATGCCAGGGTGTAGCGGAATGGAAATAACTGAGTATGTTAGAAACACGCTGAAAAAACAAACCCCCATTATTATATTTACTTCACTTAATGGAGAACAAACAGAATTAGAGTCGTTTAATATTGGAGCAAATGAGTTTATAGCAAAACCTGTAAGTCCGCTTGTCTTACTTGTGAGAATGAATAAATTATTTAATCAACAATAATGAGCAATGTTGAACAATTATATGAGAGCCAGTCTTGGATTGAACCTTTTTTGTATTTCACAGTTTTACTTTTTTTCCTACTAGCAATCATTTTATTCGCATTAACGATATATAGCCGGTTTAAGAGAAATCGTAATGAAGCATTAGATCATAAATATTCCGCAATGATTGAGGATGTTCTGATAAAAGTAATTTTTTATGATAAAACTTTTAAAGAAATTGAAAATGAAGAAATATCCGTAGATCTGCTTCAAGATGGTATATTTCGCAAAAACATGATGAAGTCAGTCATTGAACTTCATAAAAACTATGAAGGAATTTATGCCAAAAAATTAGAAGATTTCTATCTCGAATCGAGATTAAT
This sequence comes from Emticicia sp., assembly GCF_049241225.1. Lineage (NCBI taxonomy): Bacteria > Pseudomonadati > Bacteroidota > Cytophagia > Cytophagales > Leadbetterellaceae > Emticicia > Emticicia sp. The sequence goes on along the minus strand of NZ_JBMLRC010000294.1, from coordinate 3,563 downwards.
TAAAGACTCTTTCAAAAAGCTAAAAAACCCAAATTGGGAAATTAAATGTCAAGGTATCATGGAGGTATCAGAGATGAATATCTCTAAAGCATTCGATTCTCTTGTCAAAATTTCCAAAAAAAAGAATAAAATTTTAAAAATAACCGCTATTAATGCATGTATAAAACTTAATGGCACGAATGGTATTTTACACTTAATCAAGCATAAACATCGATTCGACATTTGGACTCAACTCAATATAATAGAGGCGATTAAACGTAGTAATACGCGTGAAATTGATGGTATTGAGCTACTTCTGGCATCCAAAAACAAATCAGTCGTAAGTTTAGGATTAAAAATTATACACACATTCCAATTATCAAACAACATAACTTTTGTAGAAGATTTACACCAAACTTCACGAAGCATATCAATTAAAAATGAAGCTCAGAAAGTTCTTGAAAATCTTTCAATTGTTGTATAAACAAGGCAAGTATGTCTTCAATCTTATCCACCTTTATCGACTTATACTTATCATTAATATTGATATATGCTGTTTTTGTAATGGTATCGTATCTTATATTAGCCTATCTTTCAATAAGGGAGCTCAAAGACTACTTAAAAAGAAATAGCTTTGTGAACTACGAAGTCTTGTTATCAAGCGAATACTCACCTTGTCTTTCATTAATTGCTCCTGCCTACAACGAAGGCTTGACTATAGAAGAAAACGTAAAATGCTTATTATCACTTAATTACAACAACTATGAAGTAATAGTCGTAAATGATGGAAGCAAAGATAATTCGATAGAAATTCTAATCAATACCTACGATTTAGAAATATCTGATATAAATTATTCAGATTCAATACCGACTAAAGCCATTCGAGCTATTTATCAATCTCGGAATGCAGCTTATAAAAAATTAATTGTAGTGGACAAAGAAAATGGTGGCAAAGCCGATGCCCTAAATGTAGGTATTAATATTGCCCAAAACCCATACGTTGTCTGCATCGATGTCGATTGTGTTTTAGATAAAGATTCATTGCTGAAACTTGCTAAACCTTTTTTAGAGGCAGATAATAAACGAGTAATTGCAACAGGCGGAGTGATACGAATAGCAAATCAATGTATAATTGAAGATGGAAGATTGGTTGAAGTAAAAGTGCCAAAAAAGATCTTGCCTCGAATCCAGGTCTTAGAATACTTAAGAGCCTTTCTTTTGGGAAGAATGGCCTGGGAAAGTTTAGACGGATTATTGATTATCAGTGGGGCTTTTGGTGCTTTTGATAAAGAAATTGCCATAAAAGTCGGTGGATACAATACAAAAACAGTGGGTGAAGATATGGAATTAATAGTCAGAATGCGGCGATATATGCACGAACAGGATCTCCCTTATACCGTAAGTTATATACCTGACCCACTCTGCTGGACAGAAGCCCCAGAAAATTTTACAATTTTTAAAAAACAAAGAAGTCGTTGGATGCGAGGCACCATTGAAACACTGTGGTTACATCGCAAAATGTTTTTCAATCCTAAATATAAATTATTGGGGTTGCTGAGTGTTCCTTATTGGACTTTTTTTGAATTTTTGGCTCCTTTTATCGAAACCGTTGGATTGATCGTAACTGCTATATTCACTCTTTTAGGCTTACTTAATTGGCAGTATTTTATACTACTTTTATTATTCACCTATTTTTTTGCAGTGATGTTTTCGATTTTGGCTTTATTAAGTGAAGAAAAAACCTTCCATAAATATCCAGATATACAAGACTACATCCAGTTATTGGTGGGGGCTCTCGTCGAACCAATTTATTTTCATCCACTCGCTGTTATATCAGCCTTAAAAGGTTACTGTGATAAAATAGTAGGAACAAAAGGATGGGGAGAAATGACAAGAACAGGTTTTCAGAAAAAATGATTCTTTGCTAATCTTTCCGTAGAAAAATAAATGATCGAAACTAATCGATAATTCTATTTTGTGTAAAGCCTTAATAATGAGCATTTTACAGAACCGTAGACTACTTATCGATGTTTCTATAATTGTAAAAAAATTAACTAAATTTATGTCGAAACTCGAAGTATGGCTGCGTGGGCCACTGCCAGATATCCCTCCTCTCCTACAACCAGTGGCTCATGCACTTTTGCAAGCAGAGGAAGAACTGAGTGAATACCTAAGCGATTTTCCTGATGATTTGCTTTGGCAACGCCCCGCAAAAGTGGCTTCAGTGGCTTTTCATTTGCAGCATCTTGCAGGCGTACTCGACCGAATATTCACGTATGCTCGCGGCGAATCGCTCACCGAAATGCAGATGCAAAACCTAAAATCAGAAGGTGTAGAGAATACTGAGATTACGGTTCAACAACTCATTGAAGGTTTCAATAAACAAGTAGAAAAAGCCATTTTTCAGCTAAAAAATACCGATGAAGCTACTTTAGCCGAAGTCAGGGGCGTTGGAAGAGCGAAAATTCCTTCGACTGTAATTGGGCTACTTTTTCATGCAGCCGAACACACAACAAGGCATCTGGGGCAGCTTTTGGTCACTTCAAAAGTTGTAAAGCAGACAATTGATTAATAAGCTTAACAGCACTTTGCTTATCGCCCAAAAGTAGCTTTTCGTGAATTTTCCGAATGGCTACTTTTGTTTTTTTTGTGCCAACCAAATCCTCCAAAGCATTTTCGGTGGCATATAAACTTCCATTTATTTCAACCATATCGGCATCCATCAGCACAGCCGCACGCAGCTTACTAATGTTGGCTTCTACCACCACATTTTTATTTTGTTCGGGCGAGTCGCCTACCAAATACTTCTCGCTTTTAGGTATACCACTAAAGGCATAATAGCATATTATCAACATAAAAATTGCTAAAGTAAGCAGGTTTTGAAAATGATTTTGGCGAGACGGAAACGTTGTTTGCATCAACTTTGTTTTTATTACAAAATAAGCGTGCAGATGTTAGGAAGAGTTTACCAAAACATTAAGAAAAAGTAAAGTTTATCAAGCTCTAAAACCGAATTTTTGTTTATGATTTCTTAACATTGGCACAATTTTTAGTTTATAGTAAAACCCGACCTTTGTGTCAGTAAAATTTAAAAACACCAGTAATGATTAAAAGTAAATTCAGATTAAACCAAACTCACTGGAAATACACCGTGAGAACCACAAACGGACTCAGCGAAGAGCGTTTGTATGAAGACACCGACGAAGATTTGTACGGTGATGCCTTCGAGGGCGATGATTTTGATGAGGTTTTCGATAATTCTATCGAGAATTTCTCAATTGCCGCCTAATTTTTAGTACGATTTATAAGATTTAAAGATAGACACAATTAAGGAATAAAGATTTTTAAAATTATTTGTCTATCATCTTAAAGATTCATCATATAGTTTTGTTTAGGTTAGTAATCAAAGAATTAGCAGGGGGATTTTCGCTCTGCTTTATTTTATTCCTGAGCAATCTCAAAAATAAAAGCCCTTCGATTTTCATCGAAGGGCTTCATTATTTAAGCATTAACTGCAATTTGTGTTTTACGAAATGTTCGATTAAGAATTCCTCGGTAGATACTTCCGAAACGCTCGTAGCACC
>NZ_JBMLRC010000293.1:0-1075 GCF_049241225.1 Emticicia sp. | reverse complement strand
TTTTTGTATTATTCTCATTTTCAATCACTTCATTTGCTCAAAGAATTGCGATTTTAGGTGCGATGAGCGAAGAAGTAGAATTGCTCCAATCGCAGTTGAAAGGAGCGAAAACCAAGCAGATTTTGGGTTTTACCTTCAAAACGGGTAAATTGAATGGAAAGAAAGTAGTTTTAGCCGAAACTGGTATCGGAAAAGCAAATGCCAGCATCGTTACGGCATTGATTATCAAGCAGTTTTCTCCAAAAACGATTATTTTTACGGGCGTTGCAGGTGCGGTAAATCCAGATTTGAACCAAGGAGATATTCTGATTGGCCGACGACTTTCGTACCACGATTATGGGCGATTGACCAACGATAGTTTGAAGTTCTACCCTACACGCAATCCGCATACGAAGCAGCTTAATCCGCAGTTTTTCTTGTCCGATTCTATCTTAGTTGCGGTGGCAAATCAGGCAGCAAAAGGCATCGAACTCAAGAAAATAACGGCAGATTCGCCCCAACCGAGAGTTTCGACAGGAACTATCGTCACGGGCGATACGTTTGTAGCTTCAAGTATAGCAGTGGCGGGTTTCCGCAGAAATTACCAAGCCGATGCCACCGAAATGGAAGGTGCGGCCGTTGCTCAAATTTGTTTTCAGCAAAATTTACCTTTCTTGATTATCAGGAGTATCAGCGATAAAGCCAACGAAGCTGCTCCTGCCGATTTTCAGACATTCAAAAAAGTAGCAGCCGACAATTCGGCCATTTTAGTAAAAGCAATTATAAAAAATTTAGAATAAAAATTTCATGACTTACGATTTCGACGAACTCATTGACCGTACCAATACCGATAGCTTTAAGTGGGATAAATACAAAGACCGAGACATCATTCCGCTTTGGGTGGCTGATATGGATTTTAAGGCAGCTCCTCCAATTCTGAAAGCCCTCGAAGATGTGACCAAACAAGGCGTAATTGGCTATTGGCACGCACCCGATGAGTTGGCCGATGTAATTGTGAAACGCCTTGACGAACGCCACAACTGGAAAATCGAAAAAGATTGGATTGTGTATCTGCCGGGGCTGGTTCCAGGACTAA
>NZ_JBMLRC010000292.1:3473-10275 GCF_049241225.1 Emticicia sp. | reverse complement strand
TCGAATCCGCTCGGGACCTCGAAAGGTGACAGAAATGTCACCTTTTTTGTTTTATATCGCTTTTGTAATCTTGCTGTTTTATTTTTTCACAAATCATCTCCCTTAAAACAATAATTCCTAATTGCCTAACTGTCAAGCATTTACCTTAAACATCTATTTTAAAGAATAATGTTTCAAATTGCCTTAATGCTTGTTGAGTAGAAAATAGACGGATTATAGGTACTAAAAAATACAATTCGTTGAATCGTTCTTAAACCGTTAGAAATAAGTGAGTCATTTATTTCAAAAAACATTATTTTCCTTGAGATAAAGAGCAACTTCTTTAATCGAAGAAAAAGCATCTATTTTGAAATAATCTCGAGCAATTTCTAAAATTTTAGAGTTATACGTTTTTTTCAAAGTATTGATATTCAATCCAAGCGTTTCGCTGATTTCGGCATGTGTAATATCAGGATTTTGAGCAATAAGCTTCAAAATTGACATTTGTTTTTTGTTAAATCCAAATGGCTTCTCACTCTCTATCAATAATTTATCCTGATTTTTATCAATTACACTCTTTTCGACTTCTGATTCAATTTTGAAAAAATTACCCACTCTCAATCCTAATGCGTTGAGCTCTTTGTATTCTTTCAAAACTACAAAATGATTTAGGTAGGCAAGTACTTTTCCGCTTTTGTCAATTTGAAAAGGATATAGTGTACGTTTGGTCAGAATATATTTTTGGTTAGCATGAAGCAATGGTACTTGCACTACCACGTGTTGCTCCATGAACTTCACTTCGAAAGCATCAGAATTGGCTGTTTTGAATGAAGACTTAGCCGACATATTTAGTGCCTCGGCATATCTGGGATGGATAATTTTGAAGTAGGTAAATACATTAAATTGATTGTCGGGATACCCTAACCAATTTGCAACCCCGTGAACGTGCTCTATTCGTCGTTCAAGTAAGTTTACCACAAAAAAGAATTGTTCATACTTGATTGTTTTTTTCAAGGTTTCTATTTCTGCATCTTGCTTGTTTTTGGGCACTATCGGATAATAGGCTCCTCCTAATGGGTATTCCTCTTCCAAATACTGTAGAGCTTGTTGTAGTAGACTATTTTCTTGCATTTTTTTAGATATTCTTCTTAAAAGCGGAGTGTCCGCAAATATACAAGTATATTAATAATATTTTTGCGATACCACTTGAGAAATTCTAAACTAAACTTTTTTTGATTAATGAAAAAAGAATTCCCAAATCCTCTTGAATACATTACCCACTTGGAGGCAAGCGTCAATTACACTCTTATTCATAAAAAAAGTGGAAAAGTAGAAGTTTGTTGTTACACACTCAAACGCTTTGAAGAAATGCTTGCCTCAAACCCGTCTTTTATCAGAATCCACAAAGCATATATTGTTAATAAGCAGTTTATTCGTGATGTAATGCCCAAAAATGTAGTATTACACTCAGGCGAAGTTTTGCCGATAGCACGAAGACGAAAAATTTGATAGCTCTGATAAACCCAAAACTATTTTTGCTACAAAAAATTGTTGTTTTTTAAATCCACACTAAACGGCCGACGAAAATTTTAGTTTATTGATACAAAACATCGTATCAATAAACTAAATGGAGTGGGAAGAAATTATTCTATTTGCAATTGTAAATATCTATTTTATTGATCGTATCGAGTTTACAAAGCAGAAATCCTTTCATTACAACTGATTATTCAGCTGTAGTTTTTACAATAATAGCATTTCACATCTTACAGTGCTTCTTCTTGTACAGGATCTACAACTGATACTTCTTCTTGTTTGGTCATAAAAGTATCTGACAGTAACCCCTTGCTTTGTGCAATGATACTCTTATCACAACTTTCCCAAATAAATTTATCGCCTTTGTTCTGAAACTTACCTTCTATGGTCAATGGTTCGCCATTCAAGGTGATTTGACTTATTTTTGAAACATTATAAAACCCATTGGCTATGATTGAATAATAATTTCCATCAGATAGCTGCACAAGTGCATGGAAAACCGTTCGGTCTTTGTTTTGCTCTTGCCCAATGCGTAGGGGCATTTTTTTAGCCGTTACGGGTTGTATATCACACGATTCTTTCAACACTAAGCCTTTCATTGAAGGGGTGTTTTCGATGGCATTGACAATCATGGTTCGGTAAGCAAATTCGAGGTGCTTTAACTCATAATAATCTTCTTTGATTGGCTCAAAAATAGCCTTGTATAAATCCTGCTTTTTTTTGTCGGTCGTAAAATACTTTGAATAAACATAGCCTTCGTTATTATTGAACAGAAAACTAAAAAATGGTGTATCACTCACAATTACCTTATAATACCCCCCTTGTAGGTCGTTTGAATACAATTTTAACTCCGAGGTCGTTGGTACTTCCACATTATTTTTATCCATATTTTTGCCAAAGAGGTCGGCACTGCCCAGAAATTTTCCATCTTTTTTTGATGAATCTCTGATAATCAGTTCATTACTTAGGGCATAGACAGTTCCGAGTTTTTGGTATTCATAAAATTCATAACCTACATAAGCCAATACTCCCAGCAACGCAATCAAGAAAACATTTCTGGTTGTGTGATTTGGTGCAACATAATTATCGGCCGAAACTGTTCTTGGCGGTGGCGTGGTAGTCGAGGGCGACATTGGTTTGGGCGTACGCTCAACCTCGACACTGGGCCTCGGTGCTGGTTCAAGTGGCTTTTGCTCTACATTATAAGTAGGCGTCACACGCTCTATATCAACTTTGGGCGTTGGCTCAGGATAATTTCGCTCCAAATTATACACAGGAACTACGGGTTCTATTCTCGGTATTTCCTCAATTACATCTGGCGTTATGTATTCGGTATTTTTTCTGAGTTCTTCTTCACTTTTCAACCCTATAAAAGTTCTTTCTTCTGAACTCCCATCTAACGAAAACTTTTCATAAACCAATGAGAGATATTGACTAATCTGCTGATTATCAATCCTTTTCAAGGCATCCAGTTTATCGCTCGAAAACCTAATCTGTGGATGTTTTCTTTCCAGAAATTTAAGAAATTCAATAAAGTTGTTTTGATTAATATTCGACATATAATTACTCATTTGTTATAAGCTAATTCGGATAATTTATAAACCACATCGGTCGGTACGAAAGCGTATTTTACCTGCCCCGCTGTTTCGATTTTAAAACTTGCCTCGACTGTATTTTTCTCATGTTTTATCGAAAACCTATCGTCGTCAGTTTCCAGCAATCTTGGGTTATCGTTGTAAAAATTTGTAATACTATTACCTTGATTACGCAGCTTCACTTGAAATCTATCATCATCTGCCATCGAAACCGTGGCATCTTTTTCGTAAGCCAAATCAATAATTTTGGTCAGACTATCTACTCGAATCTTCACGATATTTCTCTCAGAAAGTTCATCGTTTTTTTCGGGTTTGCGTAATTCAAACGGTTTAGGTTTAATTGATAAATTCCAAACATAAATCCCCAATACAAGTATGATAATGCCCAAAAAAGCATAGATTTTTTGCATATTTTTCATCTATCTCATGTAATTTTTAAAGGATTCGGAATCAATAATTTGATTGATAATGGCTCGATAAACCGCCCATTCTTGGTTATCGGCTTCGTTGGCCGTAAAATAAACCACATAAAACTTATTGGGTTGACCAAAAGTTTGGGTTAAATCATTTTGTGAAATTATCAAAGCCAAACGCTTCGAATCGTTCTGTTTTCCTTCTTTGATTGTTCCAGTTTTGGCGTAGCAATAATAATTTCGGTAAACATTCGTGCCACCAAATAGGCCTGATGCCGTTCCACCACCGAGCAATACTTGTTTCATGCCTTCAAGCACATTTTTTTGCATGAAATCTACAAAAGCTTCATTGTGCCAAGTGCTGTCAATTTTCCAAGTCGATTTTCCAAAATCACGGTTTGTGAGGTGCAGGCTATAATCTTTGTTTTGACTAATCATCTTGCCAAACATCTCGGTCATTTTCATTGGCGTCACGTTATACGGTGTTCCGCCCAAGGTTGGATTTTTCAAACCATTGAAAAAATTCGTGAGTGCATTCGGGTGTTTTCGTTCGGCTTGAATAAAATAAGATTGCTCAGGAAAACTCCACAAAAAACCACCTACTTGTTGCTCTCGAAGTTTATCATAGACCACTGAATCGGCGTAATCTACCCTACCCTTGCCTTTGATATTTCGGTCGGTTTTATCAATATCTTCCACGATTAAACCCAAATTTTTGTCGATTCCGAGAGCCAAAAGCGATTTTTCATTTCCGAAATAGGTTTTCTCGTCTTTTGAGCTTCGAGGCCATGCTTTTTCTTTGAACGATTTCAAGCGATAAGGTACGCCCGCAACTTCAAGTGCAGGAAACTGATTATTCGGGTCGCTTAAATTACTTGAAAGTACATTTTCGATTTTATATTGATTATTTTTCTTAAAATCATCTCGGTGATAAGACCCCAAAAACAACAAGGCCGAATGATAAAAATTACTCGATGTTTGCAGGTATTGCACTGCACCGATACTTCCCCAACGTTCACCGTGTTCATCAATCCAGCCTTTTCGTTTCGGAAGTACATAGCCTGCATATTGCCCAGCCGATTCTTTTGTATCGCCTTTTTGCACCGAAAACACACTCGCTTGAGCTGGCTGTAAAATCAAATTTTCCCAACCGACATTGAGCTGCGATGCAATCGAAGCATAAACCAAAGGTTTAATCGACGAACCTGGGCCGTAAGCCAAATGCAACAAATTAGTATTTCCCCATTGGTCACGCTCGTTTTTGTTATTGCTAAAGAAAAAATACTTTTGGTTCATTTCTTCAATCGCAAGGGCGTTGTTAGGGTCGATTAATTTCCTGTTTTTTACGTAATCTTGCATCAGCCTAATTTTTCCATCACCATCGGCGGCCATTACGGCAAATTTGAAATTAGGCACATGCTTAAACTTATTTCGGAAACTATACAAAACGGTGTCATGAACTTGCTTATTCAACTCATAATCAAGCGAAATAGTGGCGTTCGTTTTCAACAAAGTATCAACATTATAGGCAGATTTTAGAGCATTGCTGTAATTATACGCCCAAAATAATTTTTCGGCCATCGGATAAACCATGCGTTGCTTGCCATTGACCCAATAATTACTCATAAAAGCATGATTATTGTTTTTTGAAAACGACACCAAGAAATGCTTTTTATCTTCGGTCACTTGGGCGAGTTCGTCGATGTCGAATTTATTTACAAATCCGCTAATATCTTGACTCAAAACTTCTTCTCGTTGGCTCGAAACAATATCAATGGTAGTGGTTTTGCGTTTGACCTCGTTTTGCAAATTGAGCAATACAATTGGCTCCGAAATACCCACAAACCAAGTGGCTGGCAATACCGCAACTTTGAGCGTACCGCCTTCCGAACCCGCAAAAAACGGAAACTTTGTGGTATTGATTATTCGGTTATGAATCCTGAGTATCGGATAAACCGTCGAGTCGGCACTTTCTTGATACAAATTACCTTTCCAAGCAGTTTTGTCTTGATAAGGCGGTAATTCGAGGTACAAATGTTTGTTATAAACCGACTGATAAAGGTCGCTGTCGTAGCGAATATAAATCGGACTATCTTGCCTAAAAGCATAGGCAGGATTTTTACGTAGAATATCAAAAATACTCTGCGAATAAGTGTCCGAAGTATCGTATAAAGCCTTAAATTCATCAGATTTTACCAAAATCGACAGGATTTTTGATAAATCTTGCGGAATCATATTTTCCCTATTCAATGCTCCATTATTGCTCGTTCGGAGCGTATCCTGAATATCATTGAATAATCCATTGAGGTTTTTGTTGATGGCGGTTTCGGTTTTACTCAATGTAATCTGAAAATTTTCTTCTCGCAGATTATTCGACCGACCACTCACCAACAAAAACACCGCCACTGTTCCGAAAAATATACCATAACGAGTAAAATCGTAGGTTGGAGCAATGGTTTTGATTTTGCGTTCGATGGGCTGATTGAGCAATGGAATAAAAAACAGCGTTAGCGGCAGCAGTAAACTCAGTTTACTGGTCAGACTCAAAAACGGAAAATCTTGACCAAAAAACACAAAGCGATTCGTAGAAGCCAACCACACAAAAAAGCCCAACGTAAAGACAAAAATCAAAGCGATGCTTCCACCGTAAGACTGCGGGGCAAACCGAGTTTTATTATTCGAATCTTGCTGATATAATTGGTAGCCCATCAGATGCACGAGCATCGGAATGGCCAAAAGCATGAGCAATAAATAGACAATTAAAGAACCAAACTCAGCAATTACATAGCGTGGCAAAACCACATCACGGGTTTGGGTCGAATAATTGACCCCACGATTGAAATGCGGCTTAAAATCAATGCGTTTTGAATCGTTTTCGGTCTTATTGAGATAACTATTGATAAACCATTGTCCCTCGGCAGTTTCGATAATTTTTCGTTCTTTGAACGAACTATAATCACTTTCGGCAATCAAATCATCAATCGGCTGATAGATTAATGACGCTCGCTGTGCCACACTCTTGATTTGGTCGTCGATGATGTTATCAATAAAATTTCTCGAAAACGGAATAACCAACACTAAAACTAAAGCCAAACCAATACCCAAAATTTTGTTCTGATTTTTCTTCGGCTTGGTCAAGTACAAATAAAGCGTTGAGCAAGTAATGACAATAATCAGAATGATATTTCGGTGAATTAAGAGCTTATGAAAGAGCGGTTTATAACCAATAAAAAGCAAATAAATGAGTAATGAAATGATGCCGTAAATCCAATAATTGTTGGG
>NZ_JBMLRC010000292.1:1491-3373 GCF_049241225.1 Emticicia sp. | reverse complement strand
TCGGTTTTCGGCTGAAAATCGGTTTGTTGGTTGATTCTCACGGAGAAAAACAAGTAAGAAACCAAAGGAATGAAAATACCGAAAATACGTACGATGAGGTCGAAATTGGCGATTTTAAGCAACAGTCCACAAACCAACAAAAGTCCGATATGGAAATACAAATATCGTTTTGGTTCGGCGTGGTACTTTGCCAATAATTGCTCGAAAGCGGACTTTTTCCAACGATAAATATTCAGAAAAACGATGAATAAAGCAGGCACTAAAAACGTCAGTGGCACGGGAAGTGTGAAACTTCCGAGCGTAAAATCGAACTGAATAAGGGTATTTTCGAGTTCGTATTTACTGATATTTTCGAGCGGTGGAAAAGTGGCTACTCGCCAAAGCAAAATAAATCGATAAGCCAATAGGGCATAGATAATCGTAAAAATAATCGGTTCGATACGTTCGAGTTTTTGGCCAGCATTGAAAAGCAAGGTAAAAACCAACAACAAAAATAGTATCGAAAGATACATTAGGTTGCTGTTGAGCGAGAAACCATTTGCCGAAAAATCACGGACATGAAAAAGCCATTCGTGGTTTTTATCTTGCGAACTAAGCGTAAAGTTTTTCTTAAAAACCGAAGCCTTTTGGTCATTTTGAAAATTATCAGTCATTTCGCCCGAAAAACCTACACCTGCTTGATTGATGGTATAAATCATCGTTCCAGAAAAAAGATTCGACTGGGCATTTCGGAGGTTTTCGTGAAACAAAAAGCCTTCTTTCAACGACGAAGCATTAAGTAGCTGCGTGTAATGATTATTCAAAAAACGCACTTGCTTTGTGCCGATTTCAACAGCATCTTTTTGAGCCGATAAGTCAAAAAACTGTGGAAAATCGAATATTAAAGCTGCATTTTTAGTGCTATTCGGATACTTATTTTTATCAATCGCACTAAAGAAATATTGTTTACGAATATTATAGAAACCAATAAAAAATCTACTATCGGCATCAATCGTAGCTTTTGATTGTAGCGTAGGCGAAACCACCGAACCATCAACCGTTAAAGAATAGCCATTCTCAAAGAAATCATTCGTCGGGAAAAACGTAAGGCTATTTTCTGTGTTCGGATTTTTCAGTAAATAAGCATCACCGATATTTTGCAAGATACGCTCCAGCACTTGCTTCGACTGAGCTTTTTTCGACACAAAACCGTCGTTTTCAATCAAAATTGTGTATAACTTCTTGCCTTTTTCGAGTGCCACATCGGTTACTTCGATTTCGTCCTCAAACGATGAATTGAGATTCAGTTGCCTTAAAATACTTTTGGCATCGCAGCGAATCGTAAGACTATAAACGTTTCTGATTTGGTGTTTGCCGAGTAGTCTTTTCCATAGTGGTGCTTCATCAACGGTTTTGATATTGGTACATCGCACACTTACACTATCATTGCTGATGGTGAAGTTATTATTGATGGATTTTCGAAAAATAATATTGACGGGCGTAAATGCTTCATCGGCCGATTTTCTAACAAAAACAGGCTCGAAATAACGGTCGAAACTCAACTCAAAACCGCCATTATTGGTCTGTCTGGCTTTGAAAGTGCCATTTTCATTACTCCAAAGACCATCAACTGAAGGCTGATTAGCATTAGTAGAAAGCGTAAGCGATTGATTGAAAGCCACCCCGATATTCGATACGGCATGATAATCAGCATTATTGAAATAGGGCTTCGACTCGCTGGGTTGCTGGTATTTTCGCAGCACATAAACCGATGCAAGGAATGTCAGAGTCAGCAGTGTTAGACCCAGAAAAGCTGAGAAAAACTTGTAGGTTGCAAGGCGTTTAGCGTTGAGTTCTTGTTTGTTTAGGCTCGGAAATCTTTTCTGAAATTCTGGCCCGTCGA
>NZ_JBMLRC010000292.1:0-1391 GCF_049241225.1 Emticicia sp. | reverse complement strand
TTGAGTTCTTGTTTGTTTAGGCTCGGAAATCTTTTCTGAAATTCTGGCCCGTCGATGATTCGCTCAGAACTGATGATTCCGAGAAAAAACAACAACGAAAACACAATAACGCCACACAAAAACAGCGAAAATAAATTCAGAAAAAAGTAAAGACCCACCACCAAACCAATCAACAGCAACGACAAAATTATAATTTTTGATTTGGTCATTTTGACGAATCGTTTTTAATGATATACCCATTGATATTCACATTTTTTAACTCATTGACTTCGTACTGTTTCAGCACATCAATGATATGAAGCACCAATTTATTATCGGTGTTGGTCGTATTGGCCGAAAAATCAATGGTTTTAAGCAACGAATGAATTTGTGGGTTTCGGAACTGTTGCAGATTAAGCATATCTTGCTCATTGCTCACGCCATTTTTGTGCTTCACATAACTCATAAAATGAAAAGCCAAAGGCAGCAGATTCTCAACGAGTTTTTGTTGGGTTTCTCGGTTGGCTGGGTAGTCGGTATCGTCTTTGAAATGCACGATAAACGGCCTAACGTATTCGTTCAGAATGGCAGTCAGATATTCTTTTTCTTGGCTGTTCTGCGTCTCAATTTCCTGCAAAGCTCGTTGATGGCTTTGTTTAGTACTTTCCAATTCTCGGCTCAGTTCTTCGTAATCTTTACCCAATTTTATCGAATCGAAGTATTTATTTAGCAAGGCATCAAGGGCCGACAAATCGGAGTAGTTGCCTCTCATGCCCAACTCGCTTTTTATTTCATTAATCTTATCTTTTAGTGGGTCGTCACTGGTCGAAGTTGTTTTCTTTTTTGCCATGAGATATAAATAAGTTAGTAAACCGATTGTCAAAACCAAAATTCCGATGATTCCCCAGAGCATTTCTTTGGTGAAAAAACCACTCGACGAAGCCACTGGCTCATCAGCAACTGTAATGGGCGAAATTACCAAAGAAGATTGATGATTGGGCAAACTATAAATACGATTTATTAAATGGTTGATTACGTCAGTGCCAAAACGTGGGTCGGGCGTATAATACTTGGTTTTTAAATCAGCTTCTTCGCAGCCCAACAAGCCATAGATACGATTACGGGCTTCCTCGCTGTTATCCTGCATTAAAAATAGCGTATCATTTTTTATCACCTCTGCTTTCAAAGAAATAGCTATGCTATCTTCTTGAGTTGAGATATGAAAAGTATGAAGACGACTATTGTTTTCGCCAATAGTTGTTAATAGTTTAAGACCAACCGTGCGTTCGGAGAGATTTCCCGTATTGGCAATTTTGAGGGTATCGGCCAAGCACCAAGCTACCTTCGGTAAAACAAAAAGCAATACTGCAAGCGTGTATTTGAGCATATTTTGGGCAATTTTAAATGCGTTT
>NZ_JBMLRC010000291.1:0-1149 GCF_049241225.1 Emticicia sp. | reverse complement strand
GGTCAGATGGTTTGCACCAAGCTGTTGAAGCAAAAGAAAACGTAAAAGTTGAAGACTCGACCCAAACTTACGCTACGATTACGCTTCAAAATTATTTCCGTATGTACCACAAATTAGCTGGTATGACAGGTACGGCCGAAACTGAAGCGGGCGAGTTCTGGAAAATCTATAAATTAGATGTGGTTTCGATTCCTACTAACCGAGCAATCGTAAGAAAAGACCAAGAAGATAAAGTTTATAAAACCGTTCGTGAAAAATACAATGCGGTTGTGGAAGAAATCAATGAGTTAGTAAACATTGGTCGCCCAGTTCTCGTTGGTACAACTTCGGTTGAAAACTCTGAGATTTTGAGCCGTATGCTTACGCTTCGTAAGATTCCACACCAAGTATTGAACGCCAAACAACACGCCCGTGAGGCCGACATCGTTGCCGAAGCAGGAAAGCCTGGCACTGTGACGATTGCAACCAACATGGCCGGTCGTGGTACTGACATTAAACTAACGGCCGAAAGTAAAGCGGCTGGTGGTTTGGCAATTATCGGTACCGAACGCCACGATTCTCGTCGTGTTGACCGCCAATTACGTGGTCGTGCGGGTCGTCAGGGAGACCCAGGAACTTCGCAATTCTTTGTTTCGCTCGAAGACCAATTGATGCGTTTGTTTGGTTCTGACCGTATCGCTTCCGTCATGGATAAAATGGGTATGGAAGAGGGCGAAGTGATTCAGCACTCAATGATTACGAGTTCGATTGAAAGAGCCCAAAAGAAAGTAGAAGAAAATAACTTTGGCACTCGTAAGCGTTTGATTGAGTATGATGACGTAATGAACGTTCAACGTGATACCATCTACAAACGTCGTAGAAATGCCCTTTTCGGCGACCGTCTTTCGCTCGATATTGCAAATATTTTATATGATACTTGTAGCGACATCGTGATGAACGCCGAAGGCAATTACGATGAGTTTGAGTTGCGTTGTATGCAAAAATTGGCCATTCAGCCAGAAATTGCTCGTGGTGAATTCACGAAAGGAAATCCGAAATTGGTTGATAGACTTTATTTACAAGCAGAAAGAGCTTACAAAGCCAAAAACGACGAAATTCGTAAGAATATGTTGCCAGTTTTGGAAAATGTATTGAAAGACCGTCGTGCTT
>NZ_JBMLRC010000290.1:0-8986 GCF_049241225.1 Emticicia sp. | reverse complement strand
GAACCTGTAACCTGATACCCTTTTTTGTTTAATGCAAGGGCAAGATTGTGCATTACAGCACCCCCAACAGCTATGAAATGTATTTTTTTGGACATGAAGAAAGTACTTAATTAAGAATTAAAAATTAAGAATGATGGTTTTACTTTTAGTCAGTATTAAGTTATACATTAAACTAAATAAAAAATTTGGATAAGAAAAAGACATTCTCAATTTCTCATCGAACGGGCGACCCCGTCTTATATTCTTAATTTCAAACAAATTTCATTGCAAAGTTCTTAATTTAATATGACATTTGCACATATTTTTCAAATTTCCATTATTATCCGTCGAAAGCGGTAAAAGCTATTAGTCAATTTGTTGAGTAAACCAACTATTGTGCTACTTTTTAAGATATGAAACGTTACATAGACCTTATCGAACAAACCTTTGAGTTTCCAACTCGTGAGTTTGGTGTGGATGAAAATCACACATTACTTTTCAATAACGTTCGCTTGACCGATATTATCAAGGAGTATGGGACACCTTTGAAAATTAGTTATTTGCCAAAAATAGCAGAGCATATTGATAATGCAAAATTGCTTTTCAGAAATGCTATGAAAAAATATAACTACAAAGGTAACTATACGTATTGCTACTGTACGAAATCATCGCATTTTAAGTTTGTAATCGAAACCGCTCTTAAAAGTAACGTTCACCTCGAAACTTCATCGGCTTTTGATATAAATATCATCAGAGCCTTGTATGATGATGGAAAGATAAACAAGAATACTTACGTGATATGCAATGGCTATAAGCGTCCAAAATACTTGGAAGACATTTCGGCCATGCATAACGATGGCTTCATTAACTGCATTCCGATTCTCGATAATCTGAAAGAAATTGATTATTATCTGGAGCATTCAACTGCCGAAACAGTGAGTGTGGGTATCAGAATTGCGACCGACGAAGAACCAAACTTTGCTTTTTATACTTCTCGTTTGGGAGTTCGTTATAATGATATTAATAGCTTGTATTTGGATAAAATAAAGCCAAATCCACGCTTTAAGCTCAAAATGTTGCACTTTTTTATCAATGCTGGTATCAAAGACAACGCTTATTATTGGTCGGAATTAACTCGTTTTATGTTTAAATATTGCGAGATGAAGAAGATTTGTCCAGACCTCGATTCGATTGATATTGGTGGTGGATTACCGATTCAGACATCGTTGGTTTTCAACTATGATTACCAAGCGATGATTGACGAAATCATTGAAAATATCCAGTGGATTTGTAATAAAAATAACGTGCCTGTACCCCATATCTTTACCGAATTTGGTAGCTATACCGTGGGTGAAAGTGGTGCGGTTATTTATAAGGTTATCGACAAAAAACAACAAAACGACCGTGAGTTGTGGTACATGATTGATGGCTCATTTATTACGCAATTGCCTGATTCGTGGGGGATTGGCCAGAAATATATCATGATGCCAGTTAATAATTGGGATAGTCCGTATGAAAAGGTAAATCTCGGTGGATTGACTTGCGACTCGGCTGATTTCTACAATACCGAGGCTCACTCAGAGGATTTGTATTTACCTATTTTCGACATAGAAAACGAAGACCAGTATATTGGTTTCTTCCATACGGGAGCGTATCAAGAGTCGTTGGGTGGCTATGGTGGTATTCAGCACTGTTTGATTCCTGCACCACAACACGTATTGGTAAATTTGGATGACGATGGTAATATCATAACTGAGCTTTTCTCGCCTGAGCAAGACAGCGATTCTATGCTGAAAATCTTAGGTTTTAAAGCAAACGGAAACGGAGAAGCACCCAAAACAACAACCGTAAAGAAGGTTAAAAAGGCTACCGAAGAAATTACCGAAGAAGTAGCATCGTAAAATATTCTTAGAAAATATACGTTTAAGAGAAAATGGTTTGTGCAGATATACTACCTGCACAAATCATTGAGTTTTGAGAGAACAAAAAATGAAATTCTGATGAAAATTAAATTACTGATTTTGAGTCTTTTAGTAGTAGGAGCAATGGCTTCATGCAAACGTCAGCAATGTCCAGCTTATGGAAAAACTACTCCAAAAACTACTGTTGATAAAAGACACGCTTGATTTTACACAATCTGAGTAATAAATCGAGATGCTTCGAGCAGGCTGCCAAATTGCCAGTCGGCCAAATCTGTTGTTTCTTTTCCACCGGTGATGTGGATTGTTTTCACACCGGCTTTTTTTCCTGCTTTTACGTCACGTTCGGCATCGCCAATCATAAACGATTGCGTTGAGTCAATTTCGTATTTAGCCATTGCTTTTTCAAGCATGAGCGAATCAGGCTTACGTAGTAATGAGTTTGAAGTATAGCTTGGGTGATGTTTCGAGAAGTACAAGTCGTCTATGATTCCTCCACATGCCGATTGCAGTATTTCGTGAAAGTCTCTGACGAGATTTTCGGTATAAAGCCCTTTGGCAATACCGGCCTGATTGGTCACGACAATGAGCATATAGCCCGCTTTTTTGAGCAATGAGAGTCCTTCGGCTACGCCCTCTCTAATCACAAAATCTTCTTTTCGACTTACGTAGTCGTGTTGTTCTTCGTTTAGTACTCCATCTCGGTCAAGGAAAACACATTTTTTCATGCAGCAATATTTTTGGTACAAAGAAAAGAAAAAATATAATTAAATTCAGATAAATGTCTGAAAAAATATTCTTCTTGTTTTGTTTATGGAATATATAAATTATAAAAACCGATATTTGAAACAAAAACTTCAAAAACTATGCTAAAAACTTTACTTACGGTTTCGTTGGCCTTTATTTCAACGACATTATTAGCACAATTATTCAACGAAGACTTCAAATATAGCACAGGTGCATCACTGACCTCCAATGGTTGGGTTGCTCATAGTGGGGCGGGTACAAATGCCATAAAAGTGGTAGATGGTTTGGCTTATTCGGGGTTGACAAGCACTGGCGGAGCGGCCAGTTTGACGACTTCGGGCGAAGACATCAACCGAAATTTTCCTGCGGTAAAAGATGGTAACGTTTATGTGGCATTCTTAGCAAATTTTTCGGCCGTACAAGATGCTGGTGATTATTTTTTGCACCTCGGACCTACAACTCTAAGTACAATTTTTAGAGGGAAAGTATTTGCTAAAAAAAGTGGAACTGGCTTTCAGGTAGGAGTTACGAAGGCGAGTAATACTCCCAATTATGCTGCTACGGTCTATGATTTGAATAAGACGTATCTTTTCGTATTAAAATATACACTGAAAAGTGGAAATTCGACGGATGATGAGGTTGTTTTGTATGTAAACCCAACGATAACCGAAAAAGAACCCGCAACCCCAACTTCGGTGACACCAGCCGCCGAAAGCGATACAGATAGTAACATTGGTACGATTGCCCTGCGTCAGGGAGCTGCTGCAAATGCTCCAACCGTGAAAATTGATGGCATTGTGGTAGGAACAACTTGGGAGTCAGTGTTGGTGCCATCCGTACAGACACAGTTTGATGCCAAAACGCCCGCCAAGATTACGAAGAATGTTAATCAGGCATCGGAAGTTGCAAAAGTTGATATTATTGCCTCGAATGTAGTTGGAGATGTCGAGATTTTACCAGAGTTAGAAAAAACATTTCAAGTTTCAACCGATGGGCTAAATTGGGGAGTAATCCTCACCTTAAAACCCAATAGTGGTTCGTTGAATACCAGTATTTTTGTAAGAATTTTGAGTAGTTTCAACACCGCACAAACAGGTACACAGAACTTGATTTTTAGATATGGGCAATCGAAAAATTATGAGTTAATTGCTTCAAAGTCAATTAATTATGAGATTGTTGATGCCAGTGTAGTTTCTACTATTGCACGAGCCAAAACACTTATTGAGCAAACTTCGGTGAGAGTGGCAGGAAGGATAACTTCGGCGGGTGAAATTAACAATTTGGTTTACGTAGAAGATGCCACAGGTGGAATTCCAGTGAGTGGTATTACGACTACAGTAGCGGTTGGCGATTCGGTACAAGTTTTCGGGAAATTATCAAATATCAGTAAGCAGCTTTATCTACAAAGTTCGGAGTTTACAAAAATCGGAACAACTAATAAGATTCTAACACCAAAAACTATCACAACCAGCCAACTGGCAGCTAATGAAGGGAATCTAATTTCGGTGAAGGATGTAAGTTTTGCTGATAAGAAATTCGTTTTCCTACCCAATACAAATTACACGATAGCTGAAGGTACTACCAATGCTACCGTAAGGGTTTGGGAGGGAACTGACATTGATGGCCGTACAAAACCACAAGCGACTTTTACGATTTCGGGCGTGGTTGGACGTTTCAATGATGGCTATCAGATTTACCCTCGTTCGCAAGCTGATATTCCAGGTACAGGAAAGCCACAAGGAACGGTTTCAAGTATTTCGGTCGATAAGACCTTTGATGTGACTACATGGAATATCAACTGGTACGGAAATACAGCCAATGGCCCTTCTAATGAGGCTTTACAACAAGCGAATGTGCTACAAGTATTAGATTCACTTAAATCTGATCTGTATTTCTTAGAGGAAGTATCGAACCCAACGGCATTCAAAAATTTAGTTGCTAAAATGAAAGGCTACGAAGGGGTTTGTTCGTCGGCTATTTCGGCAGGAGGCGTGGCTGATGATGCTCAGAGAGTATGTTTTATTTACAGAACAGATGTTGTAAAAAGTGTTTCTACAAGACCTTTATTGACAGGAGCTACAAACTTACCCAACTATCCATCAGACCCCGCTCGTTTTTGGGCGAGTGGCCGTTTGCCATTTTTGATGGTTGCTGATGTAACGGTTGATGGGGTAAAACAACGCTTGCACATTGTGGGTATACATGCAAGAGCAAATACAGGCGGAACTTCCGGTACTGAAGCTGACCGAGAGTTACAGTATCGCCAAAGGAAATATGATGTAGAGGTATTGAAAGATAGTCTTGATGCTCAGTTTCCGAAAGAAAATATTATCATAGCCGGCGATTTTAACGATGATGTTGACGAAACCGTTTCGGTGATTAGTTCTACCAAAGAATCAAGCTATAAAAAATATGTTGACGATGCCGAGCGTTGGCAGACATTAACCAAGGCCCTAAGCGATGATGGTTATCGCTCGTATGTGTCTCAAGAAAATATGATTGACCATATTTTGATTTCAAATGAGCTAAAAAACAGCTATTTGAGTAGCTCGGTAGGTGTGGCATTGCCTTTTACATTTCTGAAGAACTACACAGCTACTACTTCTGATCACTTACCAGTTTTTGCACGTTTTCAGTTTATAGCACCACCAACTGCTACCGAACCTGCATTAGGGATTAATGCAAGAGTTTTTCCGAATCCAACTATTGATATGATTGACCTTGATTTAGACGAGACACTGAGCAAGCAGTTATTAGAGGTAAGCCTTTCTAATTCACAAGGGTATATGATTTTTAAAGAAAATGGCACTTGGGATAGTGTAAGACAACAGTTTAATAACGATTTATCGAAGCGTTCGGCAGGTGTTTATTTCTTGAAAATAGCAGATAAACAACGCCGTGTGAGTGTATTTAAAATAGTAAAGCAATAAGATTAGATTGTATTGTGGTTTGAATTTTTTGTATTATTTTTAGGGCTACAAACTAAAACCTTTATAATCTTTATGGAACAAATAGTAGAATACTTCGCCACAATTCCGTCGTCGCACCGAAGTGCTATTCTGATTGGTGGCATTGCTTTCTTCTGGATGGCAGAATACGTAGTGCCACTTTTTCAGTTTAAATACAATAAAATCAAGCACGCAGGAGTCAATATTTTTTTTACGCTGACAACAATCGTTATCAACTTTGCTTTGGCATTTATACTGCTCAAATCGGCCGAATGGGCGGTAAGTAATAATTTCGGAATCTTGCAATGGCTGCCCGAAATGCCGCTTTGGGCTTATACGATTGTTGGTTTGCTTTTGCTCGATTTGATAGGAGCATGGTTTGTGCATTGGACAGAGCATAAAGTAAAATGGATGTGGAAATTTCACTTGATTCACCATTCGGATACTAATGTTGATACTACCTCGGCTAACCGTCATCACCCCGGCGAGAGCGTATTTCGTTTTATTTTCACCACGGCAGGAATCGTGATTGCGGGAGCTCCGATGTGGATGGTATTTATGTACCAAGCAATTTCGGTGCTACTTTCGCAGTTTAACCATGCCAATATAGTGATTCCGAAGTGGCTCGATAATGCCATTAGTTGGGTGATAGTTTCGCCCGATATGCACAAAGTGCATCATCATTATGTGTTGCCATATACTGACTCAAATTATGGAAATATCTTTTCTATTTGGGACAGGCTTTTTGGTACATACATGACTCTCGACCGAGAAAAAATTATTTACGGCATTGATACTCACATGAAACCCGAAGAAAATTCACGTTTGGGTAGCTTACTGAAAATCCCTTTTGAGGCGTATCGGAAGCCAGTAGGGGAGTAAAAAAAAACGGTGTCTGAGCGTAATTAAAAGTCTATTGAAGAAGATAAAAACGTTGCCTGAGCGTAGCCGAAGGCAACGTTTTTTACGTAAGGAATTGACAATAAATAATTTTTGCTTTAACTTAGTAAGGTAAAGCGATTGATTGATGTTTCACGAAAACCTATTAGAACAAATTCTTGATTTACCCGATGCAGCGATATTGATGCAGGAGGTAAATACTCGACTTAATGAAGAAAGGCAGCGTAGAGAAAAATTCTACAATGATACAGATGAATCTATAAAAGCCGAGTTCATTAATGGCGAAATGATTGTGCATTCTCCTGTAATGAAAAGGCACAATGACGCAATGGGTTTGTTGTATAAGTTATTGAGAATATATTGCTATAAACATACTTTAGGATTCGTCGGTTTCGAAAAAATAATGACAGTTTTTAGTCGGAATGACTACGAACCTGATATTGTATTTTTCGGAAATGAAAAAGCTAAAGATTTTAAAGAGGTTCAAACGCTTTTTCCAGTACCTGATTTTATAGTAGAGATTCTTTCAAAAAGCACTGCTAAGAATGACAGAGGTGTAAAGTTTGATGATTATGAAACCCACAAAGTTGCTGAATATTGGATTATAGACCCTGATAATGAAGTAGTTGAGCAATATTTATTACAAGAAAAACGCTACGAATTGAATCTTAAATCAAGTAACGGAACAATAAAAAGTAAGGTTATTGAAGGCTTTGAAATTCCGATTAGAGCTATTTTTGATGAGAAATTAAACTTTGAGGTTTTACAGAGTTTGCTAAAATAAATTTTAAAAAACGGTGCCTAAGCGTATCGGACAACCGAAGCTGTCGAAGGCACCGTTTTTCACTACATCCACTCCCAAGCACTCTGATAAGCACCGATTTCTTGGGTATAATTAATAAATTCCTCATAAAACTCTGAACTTGCCAGCGTGGCACTGTCGCCGATGACTACGAGTTTTTTTCTGGCACGAGTCATGGCCACATTCATGCGGCGAATATCTGATAAGAAACCAATCGCACCTTCGGCATTACTACGGGTGAGACTGATATAAACAATGTCTCGTTCTTGCCCTTGAAAACTATCAATCGTATTGACGGAAATATGCGGCAAAACTTCTTGTAGTTCGGGTGTGTGTTCGACTTGTTCTTTCACAATCGAAATCTGTTGTTTATAAGGCGAAATAATCGCTATACTCGGGAATTGATTCGGGCTGATTTTTTTCTTCAATTCTTCTACAAAAATATTCAGGTGCTTTACCAAAAAGGCAGCTTCATCTGGGTTGGTTGAACTTGTGCCATCCAATTTTTCATCAAAACTACAACCTGCTGTGTCGATAAAGGCAAGTGGTGAATCATCAGCAAAAAGTAAACGTTTGGCTACCGAATCATGTGCTTTTAATTTATTCTGATAAAAAATCTTTGATGAATGTGCCATAATTTGCTCATTCATGCGGTATTGTTCTTCCAAAAGTGTAACGGCTTCTGGGTGAAGTGCTACACATTTTTCGAGGAGGGTTTTATTTAAGCCCCCATTGGGGGTTTGGGGGCTTTTTATCGTTGGTGGGAGCTGACAATGGTCGCCCGCAAGAATTACTTTTTGTGCTTTCAGAATCGGAATCCAACACGCAGGCTCTAAGGCTTGGCCTGCTTCATCAATAATGGTTGTTTGAAACTTTACATTACGAATCGTGTAATGATTTGCCCCTACCAAAGTGGCCGTTATTACCTGGGCTTTTGCCACTAAATCGTCAATGATATATTGCTCGGTATTACCCACTTCTTTCATTATTTTATGGGCTTCATCAAACAAAGCTTTTCGTTGGTCACGCTCCGACTTACCAAAGCTTCGTTTGTATTTATGAGCCATATTTCGGTACTCATTGGCCTGTTTTTTTAGCGTTTTTGCATTTTTTATCATCGGGTGGTCGGTCATTTTATGGTCTAATGTCAACGCCATCAGACGCTCGCTTACACGGGCAGGATTACCGATACGCAAGACGTTTAGTCCTTCCTCCGAAAGTTTTTCGCTTAATAAATCAACGGCCGTATTGCTTGGGGCTACCACCAAAATCGGGGCCTTATTTTCTTGTTTGCTGAGTGCCTTGATTGCCTGTACCAAAGTGGTGGTTTTTCCTGTACCAGGCGGGCCGTGAACAATCGCTAACTCATTGGCTGATAATATTTTATTTAAAGCATTATTTTGAGACTCATTGAGCTTCGGAATCGAAATTGGGTGTAAATCGGTTCGGAAAGTTGGCGTTTTCTCACCCGTCAGAATCCTCACTAAGCTACCTTCTGGTTTTTCAAGTATCTCGCTGGCCGATTTGAGAGCTGCTTGCATCTCGTCGTAGCTGTTGTCATCGAAAAGTAAGTCGATTCCGAGTTTTCCATCACGAGCAAAGTCTGGAAGTTCGTCGGTGCGGAGTGTGATTTTTAGACGATTGGCATTGAGGTGCGAAATTGTACCTTCCACACGGTCTTTTTGTGGGTC
>NZ_JBMLRC010000289.1:6692-14330 GCF_049241225.1 Emticicia sp. | reverse complement strand
ATTCGCTCATTGACCTTTTTATTTTCTAAGTAAAATCTTATTTAAAAGCCTTCATTTTACCACTCGATTGCATCTGATTCACTTTTTTCATCATGCTTCTCATTTGGTCGAATTGCTTCAAAAGATTGTTTACTTGCACAATATCAGTTCCGCTACCTGCGGCAATTCTTTTCTTGCGGCTACCATCAATAATATCTGGTTTTTCACGCTCTTTCGGAGTCATTGATTTGATGATGGCTTCGATTGGCTTAAACGAATCATTGCTAATATCAATGTCTTTGATTTGTGAGCCAACTCCTGGAATCATACCCATCAAATCTTTGATATTACCCATCTTCTTGATTTGCTCCAACTGCGTCAAGAAGTCGGTCAAGTCAAACTTATTCTCACGCATTTTTTTGTTCAAGCGGCGAGACTCGTCTTCGTCGAAAGCCTGTTGAGCTCTTTCTACGAGGGAAATCACGTCACCCATGCCCAAGATTCTACTCGCCATACGGTCAGGGTAGAAAATATCAAGGGCATCCATTTTCTCGCCCGTTGAAATAAACTTGATTGGTTTATTTACAACGGCTTTGATTGAAAGAGCCGCACCACCACGAGAATCACCATCGAGTTTGGTTAATACTACGCCATCAAAATCAAGTCTTTCGTTGAAGGTCTTAGCTGTATTTACGGCATCTTGACCCGTCATTGAGTCAACTACAAATAAAATCTCGCTCGGTGTGATGGCTTTCTTGATTTCTTCCACCTCTTTCATCATCACCTCATCAACTGCCAAACGACCCGCCGTATCGACAATCACGACGCTCTTACCTTTAGTTTTTGCGTAAGCAAGTGCATTTTTGGCAATATCAACGGCATTTTTGTTTTCAGGCTCAGCAAAAACTTCTACACCGATTTGCTCGCCCAATACTTGCAATTGCGTGATGGCCGCAGGACGGTACACATCACAGGCAACCAACAATACTTGGCGGCCTTGTTTTTTGATATACGAAGCAAATTTCCCCGAAAATGTAGTTTTACCCGAACCTTGCAAACCTGCAATCAAAACCACTGCTGGTGAGCCTTTTAGATTGACACTCTGAGCTTGTCCGCCCATGAGTTCCATCAATTCTTCCTGTACGATTTTTACAAATAATTGCCCAGGCTCAACCGCAATCATTACCTTACGGTCGATTGCCTTATCACGTACACGGTCGGTTACGTCTTTGGCAACTTTATAGTTTACGTCGGCATCCATCAAAGCACGTCTTACTTCTTTGACGGTCGATGCTACGTTAATATCGGTAATTCGGCCTTGCCCTTTGAGGGTTTTGATGGCCTTATTTAGCTTATCACTTAAATTTTCAAACATTTTTTAAATCAATATGTCGAATTCTTTCAAAAAAATATTTGCAAAGATAGTTTTTTTAGTGCCAAAAGCATAATAGATTTTTTGAATCATTTCTATTTTTAAAGAATAATTAGCATTTATATCGAAGCAATAAGTGGCGACAGTCCTATCTTAATATCGATTCACTGCAAATTTTTATATATTTGTTTCATGAATAAACCAAGTTATAAAATTGAAACATCGGCTGATGGACTTTGGTATGAGTTCGTTAGTGATAGTCAACATAAATCTATTAGAAAAGGGGTTGGTTATTATTTATACGAGGAAAATGATATTGAATATGCCGAATTGGCTTTTGGTGACATTCTGCCGAATGGAAATATTGATATAAAAGCTATATCTGACAATCAAGATATGGTCATTGTACTATCCACTGTTATTATTACTCTCTATAATTTCTTTGAACTATACCCTCAAAAAACTGTTGTATTTACAGGTAGTTCTGCATCAAGAAACCGCTTATATCGAGCAATAATTAGTAAACTTTTTGAGGAAGGAAGACAGTTTTTTGATGTTTCGGGGATAAATTACGATGGTTCGAAAGAATTATTTATAAAAAATAAAGACTATCTTGCATTTCAAATAAGCTTAAAAAATGAATAATAAACCAAAACTTCCAACATTCGACCGTTCGATTTTTACTGTCAATCATTCTTTGAATGACAAAATTGACTTGTTGACAAAAAACGAGGATTTTCAAGAAAACCATAAAAAATTACGTAAAATCCTAAAAAAATCAGCTATCTAAGTATCTCCGAATTATCCGCAATTTGGAAAACTACTCTATTCACTCAAGCATTTTTTCGAGTGTATTGATATTCCGAACGGTAGTGGTGCTTTTGTATTTTGCTTTGGCGGAGATTTTAGAAAAAGGAGTGTTCAAACTTTCGCCTTTTGGTACTTTCCAATAAAGAACGGTATCTCCTTTAGCTATTTCCTCATCTACACTTTCTGCAATAGTTGCCAGTTCTTCAAAAACGGATTCACTTTCTACAAAAATCACATAAGCGTGGTTATTTTCATCCTTTTGGAATGGATATTTAGCCACAATTTCGTCCAAAACATCAAAGTCATAAAGTAGCACAAAAGCCTGATAATGAAAGGTTTCTGTAAGCCCTTTTTCAAGAATTACCTTTATTTCCGAAATATTTTTCTCCGATTCAAAAACTACATTTCCTGTTTGTAAATAGGTTGTGGCATTTTGAAAGCCCATACTGTGAAAGGCATTTTTCAAATCGGGCATTTTGATTCGGATATTTCCGACGTTTATTCCTCTTAGAAAAGCAATGTATTTTTTCATAATTTAGTGTTATTCGGCTCAAAATCGGCCGTTTATTAATTGAGATGCGATAATAGAAAAGTATTTTGTATTTTTAGTTAAAACCCTTACAACTTTTCTCAGAAAATACAGTCAATAACCGCTGAACACTAAATCTAAAAAATATGAAAGCACACATTGCTACTCTCCTACTCCTTTTTTCTGCTATTTTCGTAAATGCTCAAGATTTGCTTTTGAGCGAAGACTTTGATTATCCAATTGGTGATAATCTGAATAAACACAACTGGAAACCACTCACGAGTACAAGCGATAATCCAATAAAAATTGTGTCGGGTTTGTCAAAAACAGGCTATTCAGCCTCGGGCGGGGCTGCTTTTTTGAACAAAAATGGGCAAGATGTGATTCGGTCATTTACGCCTGTTACTGATGAAAAAATCTACCTTTCGTTTCAAGTGGATGTGAAAAAATATTTTCCAATTGGTAATACTCATTATCCTAAGCAATTTAGTCCTTTGAGTTATTTTATGTTTTTGAGTTCCAAAGAAAATCCGACTGTTCCTTTACTGAAATTTTCATTAGTTTCTACAAATTTTGCAGGAATTAATTGGTATTTAGTCGTACGAGATTCAAAAAATGAGATACTATCATTGATTCCTGTTGGTAATAACACTGCGGATTTTAGTTTTTCATACCAACTTACTGGTACTGGTATCGGACAAGCGTATTTAAGAAATGAAAGTACCAATATCAGTGCATTTAGTGGCGATGGGTTTTATCCAAGCAAAGCTAAAATCACAAATATTAGTAATATTGTTTTAAGCCAAAGCGATATAAACGATGGAACAGAATGTGCAATAGATAGAATAAGAGTCGGAAAAACATGGGGTAGTGTAATGCCATGTGTGCCAAGTTTAGCTTATAAAGATAAATTTATATCTTCATTATCAGTATGGAAATATCTTGCAAATGGAGGAACTACAACACAAAATGTTAATCCCAATGACTTCAAAAAGGATGAAATTATTCTTAAAACTTGTGCTAATGAAGAAATATTATCTAATAGTTTGACGGCATATTTACACACAAAGATAGGTGCGGATGTTACTGATTTATCAGTAGTTGCTCCAAGTGGGTTTAAGGCTTTAACAAGTTATTACAATGAAACAAACTATACTTATACCAAAACCAATAATATACTAAAATCGTTTTACCATTATTACGACACTAACAACTCTTTAGACATTCTGTTAGTAGGAAATTCTGATAAAATAAGTCCGAATGGCAACCCTATTGCTGGTAGTGCTGGTGTTTATGAAGGTGAAATACACTTTACACCTGTTGGCGGATATTGTGAAAAAACTGTCTGGAAAATAAAAGGTATTATCGAAGACTGTGATAATAAAGCCGATTTACTACTTAAAGAAGATTTTGACTACACAAAGGGGGAAACACTTACCCAAAATAACTGGGAGGCACTCACGCCATCAAATACTAATCCGATAAAAGTCGTTGATGGTTTGGTCAAGAAAAACTATACTGCTTCGGGCGGAGCCGCTTATTTGAATAGAAACGGACAAGATGTAAAACGAGCTTTAAAAGCACCAGCCAATGACCAGATTTTCGTTAGTTTTCAGCTCAATTATAAAGCCATGCAGCGAATCAATAGTTTAGGTTGGAATTTCAGATGTGATGAATATCTAACTTCATTTCTGAACCCATCAAACTATTTTATGTTTCTTAGCTCAAAAGAAGAACCTACTCGACCACTTCTCAAATTTTCTTTGGTAAATACCCCCGTGTGTTTCGATTACATTACTTTTAATTCACTCGTTGTAAGGGATAAAAATGACCAAATTATTGCTGCTATCTCATTAGGAAATGAGGATTTAACAAAAAAGCAACCAAGCCCTGTCATAGACGTAAATTTTAGTTATTTTCTATCGGGAGACAAAATAGGAACTTCGAGTTTGACAACTTCTTATAGAGATTATTATTCTGGAAGGGTTTTAAACCAGTCAGTGAGTAAAGTGCGTATTCCAAACTTATCAAATATTGTATTATCGCAAAGCAGTATACTTGTGGGTTCGGAAGTGATTGTTGACCGAATTAGGATTGGTAAAACACTCAAAAGTATAACTGACGGCGTTTCTACTGTTGCTCAGACACAAAGCGATTTAGATACTGAACCCACCTCACTCAATGCCACTGTTTTCCCAAATACCACTGATGGAAAAATTGATTTATTAATCAATGAAAAAGCACCCGAAGGAGAATTTGAAATAATGATGAGCGATAAAATGGGCAATAAACTATACCAAAACTCAGGTACTTGGGAAAGCCAAAAGTCTGCGATTGAAGAAATTTTAAGCAAAAATGCTTCAGGACAGTATTTTTTGAGCGTAAAGCAAAATAATAATACAAAAACTATTCGGGTGTTTAGACAATGACGCTATTATGGTGGGTTTTCTCCAAGAAGCAAATGAGGCTACGTTTTGAATGTAGCCTCGTTTGTTTTATCTATCAAATCCAAAGATTTTTGCATCATTATTTTGCTTTCCTGTCAATTCATCACGAATGATTTCGGCAGCTAAGAGACTAAAAACGATGCCATTTCCACCAAAACCCATAGCAAAATAAGTATTGGGGCGTTCGTCTACTGCTCCGATATACGGTAAACCATCTTTGGTTTCGGCAAAAGTACCAGCCCATTTAAAATCGGTTCTGAAAAGCAAATCAGGAAAGAGTTTATTGAATTCTTTTTCTAACTGCATCGCCTTTTTATCGTTGAGGGCATCTCGTTTTTTAGGATTATAAAATTCTTCGTCTTTTCCGCCAATCAAAACACGGTTATCATCTGTTGTGCGTAAATACAAATACGGCCGAGCGGTTTCCCAAATGAGGCAGTTATCCAGCCAAAGCTCTTTTTGCTCGAAAGGTTCGCTCACGATGGCAAACGAAGAATTGAATTGTACTACTTTTTTTGATAAAAACTGCTGAGATTCATATCCACTGGCAATAATTAACTTCTTTGCATCTATTTTTAAGCCGTATTTGGTGATGAGTTCAACGCTATTTTTATGATGGATGATTTCGGTAACTTCTGAGTCATCAAAAACCTTCACACCGTTTTTCTGAGCAAAATCTAATAGATGGTGTGTAAATGAATAAGCATCAATTTGAGCTCCATCTTTCGACATCAAGGCGGCTGGGGCCGAAAAACCAAATTTGTTTTTGATTTCTTCTTCTTCCCAGTATTCTAAATCAATGCCTATTTGCTTTCTTAATTCATATTCTTTAGGCAGTTCTTTTGCATCACTTTTATTCGATGCGTAGTAGAAACTTTTACGCTCCGAAAAACCGACCTCAACGTTTAGTTCTTTTACTATTTTCTCTATTTTGGCAATGGCCTCAATACAAAGTTGGTAGCTGCGAGCGGCGTTTTCAAAACCTACGTATTCTTGTAATTGCAGAAGCGGAGTGTCGATTTCGTATTGTAAAAGGGCAGTGCTGGCACAAGTGCTACCCATACCGATTT
This sequence comes from Emticicia sp., assembly GCF_049241225.1. Classification (NCBI taxonomy): domain Bacteria; kingdom Pseudomonadati; phylum Bacteroidota; class Cytophagia; order Cytophagales; family Leadbetterellaceae; genus Emticicia; species Emticicia sp. Next base: position 8,123 of record NZ_JBMLRC010000289.1, on the reverse strand, counting down.
TACGTTTGTCGATTAATATGGAAGAAATTCCAGCCTTTGCTAAATAAAAGGCTATTAATGAACCAGTTATGCCTCCGCCTAAAATTACTACTTCCGTACTTGCCGATTTCTTTATGGATGGGAAAGACTGAATAATTCCGCTTCTCATCAACCAGAAAGGTTCTTCTGTTCTTAAATCCATTGCATTACATTTTTATAACTTTGTGTGAATCTTCGTCTGCTTCAAACTTTTCCGAACTAAAAATAGCTTTTACAATCTTGGCTAAAGTCAGTATTTTATTCGAGCCACTGTCCCAAACCTCAGCTTCATTCACTTTTATCTTTACCAAAACCAAATTGGGGTCGTCAACTCCTTTCGGAAACCATGCTTTGGCCAGAGGTGTCCACAATTCTTCTTTCTTGGCTTTATCGTTGATGATTTCGGCATCGCCATTGATTGAAATATATACATTATCCGTTGGCTCGGCGTATGAGAGCTGTATGCTATCTTTGAGCGAGATTTCTTTCACTAAATCGGTTTCGATACTCGTAAAAAACCAAATGTATCCGTTGTCTTCTATCTGACTGGTGGTCATGGGGCGGCTATGTATTTTATTGCCTTTGCCAAGCGTTGACAACATACCAAACTTCACCGAATCAATGATTTGAGCGATTTCTTTAAATTCTTGATTTTCCATTTTGTTGTATGTTTAGTAAAAAAGTAAACGTAACACGAAACTGAAACAAAAATTGATTGTCAGCAACGTGCCACGTTTTAATCTGGATATATATAAATCCTTGCTATGAAGGAAGAAGTTTATTATCCGAAAAGGTTATTTCTAAAACCTGCATCATGTGATGGATATTTGAAACATATTTATTCATGATGTTTTTTAGCTTCGGGAAATACCTAAAATCAAAAAACTGCATGGCTTTTTGGTATTTGCCTTTGAGGTATTCGTCACCAAATTTGCAAGAAATAACTATCGTCGGAATATTATCCGAATTTTGAGCCATGCCAAAATAAAACTGAGGTTGGCTTAGTTGTAAGTCATCAAATAGCACTTTCTTTTCGCTGTCTTCTATGGCCTCATTGAATATCAATTCAAGCTCTTTTACCATTCGATTAGAATCATTTAGCTGTTCCTGAAAATGGCTATTCAAATCATGGTTTGCTGTCATGCCCAAGAGTTTTTCGTAAACACGGGCTCTTGATAAATTGATTTTGAAAATGCTTACCAGCTCCCTCAAAATGTCATTGCTATTGTTTTGCATTTTTATATTTGGCTTAAATCGTTTACTTGTTTGTATATGATTTCCATAAAGCAGCAGTCAGCTAAGCACATCATTTTGGAATATTTTTTATCTAAAACCAAAATTTCAAATAAACAAAAGAACTAATCATAGGGGTAGCAGATTTAAAAGTTGTGCAGATTTTGTTATCCCTATATA
>NZ_JBMLRC010000289.1:1342-6592 GCF_049241225.1 Emticicia sp. | reverse complement strand
CTAATCATAGGGGTAGCAGATTTAAAAGTTGTGCAGATTTTGTTATCCCTATATACACAAAAACTCGATTTTTAAAGCTGGATGAATCTAATAACTATTATAACTTTTGTGGATTTAATTTTAATTGTGTTGGATTTAAATTGAGTTGTGTTAGGTTTACGCAATTGACTCTCTCACTTGCAAAAGTTTAATTCCTGCCAAAGTATTAGCGATTGTCTGGCGTTGTTTGCTCAAGAAATTCATAAAATCGGGCGAAGCTTTTACCTTATCTAAGCCCAAAACTATATCATATGCCTCTAAGGCAGTTCGGTCGCCAAATTCGCAAGAATTCAAGATAGTTTCACGGTTGTTAGAACTAATCGAAGCCTTGAAATTAATCCAAGCTTGATGAATCTTGCCCATAAAGGTTGCCGATGTAGCTGGCTCTCCCTTAAATTTTGCAATATGCTCAACTAATTCATCTACAAAGTTTTCGCTTTGGGTTACTCCTTTCTGGAAAAAATCTTGTAAATCGCCACCGTCAATATCTTTTGCTGCGGTTTTGTATCCATCAATTCTGCTATAATTAATTTCTACAAGATCATTAAGCGAATTATTCAAAATTTCATATTGCGTTGCCATAGTTTTGATTGTTTGTGTTTTAAAATATTTTGATTTAGTAACACTTTAATAGTCAAAAAAACTGTTCCATACAATTATCAGTAGTTTTTGGGAAAAAAAATCAATAAGAAGAAGTATTATTGGGGATTTTATTTCACGTTTCAAAAAAACAAAAAGCACAAGCTATTACTTAACTCGTGCTTTTGAAGGAAATTAATATTAAAAAAATAGGGTTATTTCTTTTCTGAAGGAACAGCCAATACTTCATTTTCTTTCACAGGCACACCAAAATTTGGTGTACCATCGGCATTCCAAGTAAACTTTTGCATACGTGGTGAGCGGAATTTTCCACAACCTTGATTGGGTTCGGAATTGGCATGGTAAAGAATCCAATCTTCTTTGCCATCGGGCGATTTGAAAAATGAATTATGTCCTGGTGCAAAAACTTTATTTTCGGGCGATTGCTTAAATAATGGTTCGGGAGATTTCTTCCAACTTTTCGGATTCAACAAATCAGCATTGGCATCGGCTGTGAGCATTCCAAGTGCATAAAAATCTGTCCAGCAGCCACTTGCTGAATAAATAATGAATAATTTCTTGCTGTGTTTCAATATTTGTGGGCCTTCGTTTACGTTCACATGTTTAAGATTTGGTTCGTTCAAATCACCGTGTTTTTCCCAGTCAAAATCTGAGCCAGATATTTTCGAGCGTCCGCCAGTAATCGTCCACGGATTTTTCATTTTGGCTATGTAAATATTTTGTTGACCATTTATATCTCCTTCCCAACCCGACCAAATCATGTATAATTGTCCACGATGCTCAAAAACATCGCCATCAATCGCCCATTTATCGGCCGATTCGTCGGCAACTTTTCCTTTAAATATCCAATCGCCTTTCATTGGGTCAGGCGAAGTATTTTCAAGCACATACATTCGGTGATGATTATTATCGCCATCGTCGCCCGCAAAATACATATACCATTTTCCTTGAATAAAATGTATTTCGGGAGCCCACAATTCTTTTGAGTACATCGTTCCAGCAGGCGGTGTCCAAATTGTTTTCGACTCTGCCGTTTTCAAGTCTGCTAAGTTTTTTGTTTTCCAAATCGTCAGCTTGTTTTGTTGTGTGTGGGTGTAATAATAATAGCCGTCTTTGTAAAAACTATACGGGTCAGCTCCTGAGGGTAAAAGTGGATTAGTAAAAGTAGAGGAGTTTTGAGCAAATAAAGCATTGATAAACATCAAAGCAAAGCATAAGCTCAGTGCATTTTTTTTCATAGGGTATTTTGTTTAATAGAATGGATTTTGCAAAACTACTCAAAAATAAAACAGGAGCATAACGATTGCTATGCTCCTGTTTATCTATGAAAACAATGTTGTTTTTACTGCTTCTTCAAAGTACGCAAATACTCCACTAAATCAACCATTTCTTGTTTTTGTAGTGGAAATTTCGGCATTAACGATTCTTCGTTTTCTTCCATCGAAACAATATCCGCACGCTTGAAAGCAGTTGGATTTGTGTTGCCTATTTGTTTGACGTTGATATCGTTTTCGGTTTTACTCAAAATCATTCCTTCTACTTCTGTGCCATCTTTGAGTTTGAGTTTATAACCTTCATAACCAAAACTAATACCTTGACTTGGGTTGATAATGGCCGAGTAAAGGGCAGTTTTGGACAATTTACTACCGATTTCGGTCAATGCAGGACCAAAGTTGACACCCTCACCTTTTACTTGATGGCAAGCTGTGCAGTACATTTTAAATACTTTTTGTCCGCTTGCTACATTTCCTACACCTTTTGCCAGTTCGTTGATATCGCCCAATTCTTTGTCCATTTCCGCCCCAAACATTTTCATGGCATCGGTGCGAATATCGCTGTGCCATGTTCCCAACAAAATCTTCTTGGCAATCGGCATTACTTCTTCCGAAACCTTATTAGCTTTTACTAAATTCCACAAAATTTCTTCACTATTCCAGCCGTACATGGCATACATCGCTTGGTTACGCACGCCTTTGCTGAGATTTTTGTTATTGAATAAAGTTACTAAATAATCGGTTACAGGTTTTTCGTCAACGCCACCGTAAACGCCAATAGCTTTACGCACGATGTCTTCGTCTTTATTCTGCACAAGTTTTTGAAATTCGCCCAAACCATTCAGTTTTATCTGAATTTTGGCAGCTTCTACACCCAAAACAGAATCTTTCATTACCATTTCAGTTAGGCGAGCCACTTGGTCTTTCAGTTCGTAGCGTTTTACTAAATCCAAATAATCAGTTGGATTTTTTATCCCATTCAAAACCTTTGGTAGAAGGCTCTTAAAAAGCGGGTCTTGCTTGGCAGTATTCATATCTAAATGCTTGAAAACCAGCGTCATGATATCGCCCGTTGCATTTCCACCATCGAGCATGCCGAGTAAAATCTTTGTTTTTTCTGGGTTGCTCTGAAAATCAAAAGCACGGAAATAACGCAGGTTATCTTTGCTTGATTTTGCCAATTCGGCCAAACGGAAAATATTATCAGTTGAACGACTACGCCATACTAAGTCCTTAGCAGCAGCATCGGTTCTCCATTTTTCGCCCGCTTTTGCCAAATAACTCGCAAAAAAAGTATCCCATTGATTATCAGCCGCAATACCGAGAGCCTCTAAGTACCATCTGTCTTTACCATCATATTGATTTGCCAAAGTTGCCCAAATATCAGCAGCGGCTGGTGAAGTTTTGTGACGAATAGCCAAAGCAACTTCACGACGCACTTGTGCCGATGGGTCGGTAGCGAGTTTTTGAAGCAATGCTGTGTTATCGGTGCTTAATTCACGAGATAAACGAATAGCCGTGATGCGAATGTCTTCGTCAGCATCATTGGCTGCTTCTTGCAAGTACTTCGCTTCTTTTCCCTTTATTTTACCTAACAACCATAAGGCCCTTGCACGCATTCTTGAATCATCATCTTTCCACAATTTCAATAGTGCTTCTTCAGCTTTTTCTTGCATTGAGTTTAGTTTTGTCCAAGCCAAATAACGCACAGCTACATTGGCATTTTGGAGGGCTTCAACGCAACCTTCGGCAGTTTCAAAATCAAATTTTGGTACAGAATAAGCCTCGCCTTTTGGTGCAATACGATAGATACGTCCACGCACCGAATCGCCCATGGCATGACCACCCACACCTGGGTCGTACCAGTCGGCCACGAAAATTGAGCCATCGGGAGCAGTCGTAATATCGGATGGGCGGAACCATTGGTCACGCTTCGAGCCATCTAAAATATTGTTGATAGTTGCCGTAAAACCAGCACCATTTTTAGTAACTGGATACGAACGCACAATACTCGGCCCAGCATCGCAGTGAATAACTTGATTACGGTATTTTTCGGGCAAAAGGTTTCCTTCATACACAATCATACCCGTTGGCGAACCAGCACCTGTTTGAAGCAAGTTTGGCACTACACCAGGGTCGTTTAAGTGCCAGTGACGAAGTGGAATTTCCTGCTCCCAATTGGTGCGGCGTTCTTGCCAGCTTGCACCTGTCATTTCATCTTTATAGCCATAATTGCCATAGTCCATTACGTAGTTGATACGCACACCTTTGTTGCCATCATCATCATTATCCGACTGCCACATACGGCCGTATGAATCGAGAGCAACTTCGTAATTATTACGGAAATTATGCCCTAAAATCTCAACATTTGAGCCATCAATATCACATCTGAAAACTTTTCCTTGCTTGTAAGTAGAAAATGGTCGGCCTAAATCATCGGTGAGTTCTTTGCCGTTTTTATCGCTGAGGGTTTGTACTTCATTGCCACCGTTGAAATAGAGTTTTCCGTCAGGCCCAAACGTAAAAGCATGAATAGCGTGGTCGTGCTGAACGCCTTTCAAGCCAGTGAAAATAATTTCTTTTTTATCAGCTTTTCCATCGTTATTTTCGTCAGTAAATAAAAATACATTTGGCGAGCAAGAAACGATTGCTTTATTGCCCAAAACTGAAATTCCAAGGGCAGAATTGATGTCTTCGCCTTGATAAAAAACCGTGCTTTTATCGGCTTTACCATCTTGATTGGTATCTTCCATAATCAAGATTCTATCGCCTTTTTTGTTATACGGGTTCTTCGGATTTAGCTTATTTCTGTAATTATATCCTTCACAAATCCAAACTCTTCCCTTGGCATCAATATCCATATTGGTTGGGTTCATCATCATTGGTTCTGATGCAAAAAGCGTTACTTCTAAATCGGAGTCGGCCAACTGAATACCATCAAGAGCGTGTTCTACCTTGCGTTTTTCGTCGTCGGTTAGCTTAGAATAACTTTCATCGGAAAGCGTTTTCTGGGTTTGCTTACAGGCAAAAACCACAAGGAGCATAAAGACTGAAAAAATGATTGATTTTTTCATTTTGTATATAATTGATTGAATTTTCTTATGAATGTACGAAGTTATGCAATAAGTGTAAGTATGACAAATAACTTTGGTTTGTTTTAACGTCGGCAAGGCTTCGAGCCTTGCCGACGTTTGCAAATTACTTCTTACTTAGACTTTGAGCGAACTGAAATTGCAACGGCGAACTGAAAGTTCGCCCCACAGTTTATTTCTTTAACGAAACTATGCCTTTATCGGTGCCTAAGATGCGTCTGGCTCGTAAATATCGGCCTGCATTG
>NZ_JBMLRC010000289.1:0-1242 GCF_049241225.1 Emticicia sp. | reverse complement strand
TATGCCTTTATCGGTGCCTAAGATGCGTCTGGCTCGTAAATATCGGCCTGCATTGTGGGCGTCGTAGCGTGGCGAACGCTCATCAAAACTACTGATTTTCACCATACCCGATGAATGAATAAACTCTTTATTGCCCAACCACATACCTACGTGTACGACTCGCTCTGCTTTTTCGGGCGTAGCTTTTTCGCCAAAAAATAATAAATCTCCTACTTGCAGGCTATCAAATGGCACTTCTACGCCCGCCCAAACTTGTTGTGAAGCATCACGGGGTAATAGAATTCCGTTTGATTGGTAAATCATGCGAGTAAAACCGCTACAATCTACACCTTTCCACGAAGTTCCACCCCATAAATAAGGCAAACCTTGCATTCTGAAAGCCGCATTGACTAAGTTTTGTTCGGAAGCCGTAACTGACTGTTTCCATTCTTGATGTCCGATGGCTTCTTTTTTCAAGATAAAAGCACTGCGACCGTCGGGATAAATTACTTCATAAAAATCTTGTAGTGTATCTTTTACGGCCAAAACATTGCCCCAAGTAAGGTCAGAAATGGTCTGAGAATTTTCGTCGGCTTTGGCATACGAAAAACCATAAGGCTTAGCAAACATCAAAAATTTATTGGCTTGGTAGCGGTCGAATTGATATTGAGTAATACGAGCGAAAGTCGAGCCATCTGTCCACCCAATGTAATTATCTGGAGTTTGAATCATGTACCAATTTCGTTCTCTATCAAGCACTTTTAAAGGCGTTCCGAGCAGTGCTTGCGAAGCCAATTCGGCCGATTCTTTGGGTTGACTGCGTAAATTCAACACCGAAATATTGGCAATACCACAATTACGATTTTCGAGCAGGTTATTATCAGGCAATAATTTTACGGCATCAAGCAAACTATAACCATTTGATTTTAAGCGATTTAGCAAATCTTTCTTAGCTGCGGGCAAATTGGTTTTACCCACAATTCGGTTAGAGTCAAGCTCGGCATGAAAAAATGCGACTCGTTTATCGGGAGCGTGTTTTTTACGCACTTGCTCGATGATTGCATAAACGGTTGGTTTTGATGCTGGAGGAGTTGGGGTTTGAGGAACTGTTGTAGGTTTAGCAATCTGAGCTATTGTCGAAAGCGATAGCAGACAAAGTAGACTCAGAATGATACCCTTATTTTGTTTGTTGAGTTTCATTCAGATTGTATAGTATTTTTCTGCAAAATTACTCATTCTTTTTCGGATTGAACAAGGTGTTTT
>NZ_JBMLRC010000288.1:0-1665 GCF_049241225.1 Emticicia sp. | reverse complement strand
CTAGCTTAAAAGATGTAGCCAACAAATACAAAGGTGATAGCAAAGCAGTTGAGTACCTTTCAAAGAAAATCATCAATGGTGGCGGTGGTGTTTGGGGCGACCACGTGATGGCAGCTCACCCACAAATCTCAACGGCCGAAGCAAATATCATGGTTGATTATATCTTAAATATCAATGAGCCAAAAACTGCCAAATCAATGCCGACGCAAGGCAGTTATGCTACCAAAATCCCTGAAGGTCAGAAATCAAACGGCACATACATTTTGCGTGCAGCTTACAAAGATAAAGGCACGAAAGTAATGAAATCATTGGCAACTGAAGATGTTGTTGTGTTGAAAAACCCAACTTTAAACCCAGAATTGGCCGATAAATCGAAAGGTACTCAGTTAGTCATTACTCCTAATCGTTCATTCTCAATGGTAGGCGATAGGTCTTATTTGGGTTATACAAATGTTGATTTAACAGGCATCAAAGAAATCGAAGTTACGACTCAAGCCCAAACACGTGTAGGTGCATCAGGTGGCGTTATTGAACTTCACCTCGACTCGCCAACGGGTGCTTTGATTGGAACAAGCGATAAAATCGAGCCAAGAGAAATGCGAATGGGGTCGGGAGCCGCTGCTCCTCCACCTGCCCAGCCAGCAGCGTCTGCCGCTGGAACGCCAGCCGCTGGAACGCCTGCCGCAGGGACGCCTGCCGCAGGGACGCCTGCCGCCACACCACCAGCTCGCCCAAACATGAATAGTAAACTAAAAATAAACGTTCCTCAAGATGCTGGTCAACATGATGTGTATTTGGTTTTCAGAAATGATAAAGCAAAAGATACGCAAATCGTAATGGCGGTTTCGGCAATTGAGTTTAAAGCAAGCGAATAATAAACCCTAAGATAAATAGTACCGAGTACCGAGTACCGACGTACCGAGAATTGGGTGTAAAAACCCAATTCTTATTTTTCAATCCTCCTCCTCCCACCCTTCCAGAAATTACGAACAAAACTTTAATTACTAACAAAAATGCAAAATAGAAGAGATTTCCTTAAAAATACAGGAGCTTTAGCACTTGGTGGTTTGATGTTACCAAACTTGGCCGATGCTTTTGGCGAACCACAGAAAGTAAAAAATTTTGGGGTTCAGCTCTTTACCACAATGTCGGTAATCGACAAAGACGTTGAAGGAACTTTAAAACAAATTGCCGGAATCGGTTATAAAGAAATCGAATCGGCATTTAGCATGAAAGGTGGCTTTTATGGCATGAAACCAAAAGAATTTGCCAAATTAGTATCAGATTTAGGAATGTCATGGCAAGCTCACCACGTAAGTGGAGCTCCATTTAACCGTCCAGCTCCACGCCCATCGGCTGATGGAACCCCAGCACCTGCTCGTCCAGCCATGCCACCGATGAAAAATTTATTGAATAATACCCAAGAAATCGTTGATGAAGTAGCCGAAGGTGGGGCAAAATATTTGGTTTGTGCCAGTATTCCTGTCAATAAAATGGAGGAGGTAAAACTTTCGCTCGAAATTCTTCAAAAAGCAGGCGAAGCTGCAAAAAAAGCAGGCTTAACTTTTATTTTTCATAACCATACCGCTGAATTTGAAACCATTGAAGGTCAACGTCCTTTCGACATGATGGCTTCACAAATTAGCCCTGATTTACTCAAATTTG
>NZ_JBMLRC010000287.1:0-5619 GCF_049241225.1 Emticicia sp. | reverse complement strand
TCAAGCTATTTTTGAATTGGCTGATGACAAACACAATCGTTATTTTACGCTCAAGCAAGACCAAATGGCTGTTTTACTTAGTCATTTTAGCCCTTGGAGTAAGAAACCCTATTCTTCTATCATTGATTATATTGCCAAAACTCCCTCAAAATATGAAATATCCCAAAATAGTAAGGAACTCAAAGAGCTAAAGGTTGCTTTGAAAAAATATCTTACTGGTGAAGGTGAGGTATAAAAAAGTCATTTCAAGTATCAAGACTCGAAATGACTTTGGCTTTAACCCTAAACTAAATCTCTAAATAATTAATGTCAAGTCCCTCATTCCGTTTCTGATTCGTCAAAAATATTGAATAAATCAGAGCCAGATACTAACCAATTTTCGTCAAAAACTTCCTCATTATCATCCCAAAAAAGTTCTGCTGTTGTGGCATAAATTCTTGTAATTTCTTCATTTTTCATATTTGAAATATTTTAAAATTTGAGTGAATATTTTTACTGATTTATAAGTTAAATTTTTGATAACCAATGGTTTGTAATGATATTTTAATCATTTTCCTTGATAAAAATCAACTATTTTTACTCGAAAGAAATATTCATATTTTGCTTGAATCGCATTTGCTTTTGCTTTATCAAAATTTGTTTTGGTAATCGTATAATCAATTGGATTGATGATACCCGTAGAAAGTTTGATTTCGGCTACATTGAACGCTTTTTCTAAAGCAATTAATTGATTTTGTAGCGATTCATATCTTTCGGCGGCATTATCTCGGTCAATGAAAGCCTGTTCTATCGCTTGTTGAAGTTGCAAGCGAATATTTGTAACTTCGTTTTGAGCTATTTTTTGCTGAATTTTTACATTTTCTAAACGATATTTTTGTTGCGTTGTATTGAAAATCGGAATGCGTATATTCAAACCAAACGAGAGGTTATTATTATTGCCTAATTGATTGGTAAAACCAATTTTCTTTGTAGAAATATCAGGCACAATTTGCATGACGGGTACTTGTGTGTTATTAATATTGATGTATTGATTGGTGAATGATTCACTAAATTTTTCGCCAATAATTGCTTTTTTGGCAGCACTTGAATAGGATGTTCCCCAAGCTCCACTCAAAGTAATGGTAGGAAATTTCATATTATTTATAATTTCTATGCCCTTTTGATGCGTTAATAATCTCGTTTTTCCCGCTTTAATTTCTGGAAAACTATTTTCAGCAAAATCTAAAACCTCGCTTTGAATCTGTAAGTTTGGCGAAATTTGTATGTTTTCGAGAGAAATACCTTCAAAATTTATCTCTTTGTCTGACGAGATATTTAGTAGCTGTTTCAGACGAAGCTTGGCCGAACGATAATTGTTTTTGGCATTCGTTATCTGAAATTCATCGCTGGCCAGTTGGGCTTTAATATCATAAAGGTTCGATTCCGAAGTAACATTTAATTTCACCAGTTTCTCGACTTTTTCGAGTTGTAATTTACTTGCTAAGGCTTGATTTTGAGCTACTTCCAATAATTCATTGGCCGATAAAATCTGCATATAAGCCAAAATAACGTTGAGTTTGATGGTGTTTTTTGCGGTTTCTACATCATATTTCGAAGCTTTTAGTTGTAGCATTTGTTGTTCCAACTGCTTTTTATTCTGGAAACCATTAAAAACTACCCAGTCGGCTCGAACCCCCATGTTATTTGTGCCAATTTGGTTGGTTACTACGTCATTGCTATATGGGTCGATAGTTCGACCAAGATTATAACCTTGATTTAAGAAGCCAGCAACGGCAGGCAATTGGCTAAACTTTGTTTGGTTATATTGATTGATACTCGACTCAACCTGCATTTCAGATTGTTTGATTTGAAAGTTATTTTTAATGGCTAACTCTATACAATCTTCGAGTTTGAGTTGGGTTTGAGCTTGTAAACCCGTGGCAGCAAACAAGCTCAAAAAAATATATTTATACATGATTAATGATGTTTTTCGTAGATAAATCTTTGTTCATACTCACTCCGTTGGCACTAATAGTGTATAAATCCATTGGCGAAACATCACTTTTTTGCTCTTCAACCAAATATTGCGATGCCCAAAGTTTATAATATGCCTCATGTTTTTCGAGTAGTTGATGATGGCTACCTTCTTCTATGACTTTGCCTTCTTCAATCACCACAATTTTATCGGCATTCATAATCGTGCTTAGGCGATGAGCAATAATAATGACTGTTTTACCTGCTTCACGCAAACGTTGAATGGTTGCCTGTACGGCTCGCTCCGAAAGCGAATCGAGTGAAGAGGTTGCTTCATCTAAAATGATGATTTCGGGTTTTCGATAGATGGCACGAGCAATGGCGATTCGTTGTTTTTGTCCGCCCGAAAGGCTTGCTCCGTTTTCACCTAAATATGTATGGAAACCATTCGGGAGTTTTTCTATAAAATCACTAATGCCGAGCATTTGACAAATGCCAACGATGCGTTGCATATCGGGTTCGTATTCGCCAACGGCGATATTTTCGATAACATTTCCTGCAAAAAGGTCGATTTTTTGAGGCACAACGCTCACCAATTGGCGAATCGTATGATTACTAATATGCTTAATATCGAAGCTACCTATATGAATACTGCCTTTTTGTAAAGGATAAATGTTTTGTAGTAAAGACAGTAAGGTAGATTTGCCTGAGCCACTTTCACCTACTACTGCAGTGATTTGTCCTTTTGGAATTGTCAGATTTAGGTTTTCAAAAACTTGTACACGAGTGCCGTATCTAAACGAAACATCTTGGAACGTAATATTACCAATCATTTCGGGTGTGAGGTCAATTTTATTTTCGGTGGTTTCACGCTCCAAATCTAAGATTTCAAACAAACGGTCGGCCGCAATAAGGGCATCTTGAATAGTTCGGTTGGCACCAATCAAGCTACTGGCTGGGCCTGTAAAATAACCTATGAGTGCATAAAATGAAAGAAGTTCGCCTGGGGTGAGGTCTTTATCAAGTACAAATCCCGACCCTGCCCATAACAAAACGATTGTGAATAATCGTGAAACTAACTCAGAGGCAGTACCCGACCAAACTGCGTTTTTGGTAGAGGTAAAAATAGTTTTCAGTAATTTTACGAAGCGAGTTTCGGTTTTTATGTTGGCGTATTCTTCCAAACCGAAGCGTTTGATGGTAGCCATAGAATTAAGCGACTCTACTAATTGAGATTCTAATTCTGCTCCGTTTTCCATGAGTGTACGTTGGTATTTTTTATTCAAGCGATTGACAATCAGGTAATTAGCTGCATAAAACGGAATTACTGCCAACATAATCAATGCCAGTTTCCAGTCGTAAGTAAACATCATTCCGAAAGAAAACAAGACTATAAAAATATTAACAACCAAGTTGAGGGCGATGTCATTGATAAAAGCTCGAATCTTAACGGCATCATTGATTCGAGAAATAATTTCTCCCACTCGCATCGTGTCGAAAAACTGCTGTGGAAGTTTCATTAAATGTTTGTAATACCCCAAAATCAATTGAGCATCAATTTGTTGCCCTGTTCGGAGAGCAAAAAAAGTTTTCATTGAGCCAATGAGTAGCTGCAAAATCAAAATTAGAATCATACCTACACTCAATAGATTTAATAGATTCCGATTGCCTTCAACTAATACATTATCTACAATTTTTTGAACATAAATCGAAGTAGAAAGCCCCAAAATAGTGTAAACCAATGCTCCAAAAAGTGCTTGAGCCATCACTGATTTGTGGGGTTGAATCAATTTCCAAAAACGACCAGAAACAGATTCCTTGGCATTCCCAACTTGGAAATTTTCGTCAGGAAGTAAAAGTATCAAAACCCCTGTCCAGATTTTCTGGAAGGCTTCGTGACTCATTTTGTCGATTTTACCGAAAGCTGGGTCCATCACCTCCACGTATTTATCGGTTACATCATAAATGACCACAAAATGATGCAAAACCTCTTTGATAACAACGTGGGCAATAGCGGGTTTTGGTATTTTTGAAAGACTTTCAAATGTGCCACGGACACCTTTCGCTTGAAAACCAAGCTTTTGGGCGGCTTCAATCATACCCAATACATTTGTGCCTTTTTTGTCGGTTGAAGCATACTGGCGTATGCGAGCAATAGGCAACATGAGCTTATAATGTGCCGAAATTGATGCTAAACAAGCTGCTCCGCAGTCTGTAATATCGTGCTGTTTGATGCAAGTTTTTTTCATATAAAACCCCTAATTCCTATACGGTAATTATTGATGGGTGATTGAATTTTGAAGAATAAGGTTATTTAACGAGTTGCGATTGAATTGTTTTTAGGATTCAACCAATCGTCGGTTTTGTCGTAGAGTAAATCGAATAGACTGCGTTTGGTTACTACAAAGTGGCTTCTGAGGGTCATTCCTTTCTTTAATTTACCTTGGTAGCCATTTTTTAAAACCAGATGGTCTTGGTTTAAAAGACATTTTACTTTAAAGAATGCCTGTTGATTTTCGCCGATGGTGAGGTCGTTGGCTATTTCGGTAACAGTTCCTTCGGCAAGTCCCCATTGGTTATAGTCGAAGGCATCCATTTGCATGCGAGTTTTCATTCCTTTCTGCAATAAACCAATATCTTTAGGCGAAACATAGCACTCAACAACCAAATTTGAATCGGGCGAAATAACGCCTAACAATTCACCAGTTTGAATATATCCACCTGTGTATTTTCCTGCTAATTGACTGATATTACCACTAATTGGGGCTTTTATGGTATAGAATTCTCGTTCTTTGAGCCACTGACGGCTTTGAGCTTGTAGTTCGTCGAGTGCCATTTTGTATTGCGAAAGAGCCGTTTGCCAGTCGCTAATTTGGCGTTCGATGATATTCTTTGATTGTGCTTGTACGGTTTGAAAAGCAAATTCTTTGTCTTCAAATTCTTGCTGAGCAACAACTTTTTCTTCTAAGAGTTTTTTATTGATGTCGAGTTCTCGTTTGCGTTTTTTTTGAGTTTGCTGGTTTTCGCTCAAAAGCAAACGAAACTGTTCATATTGTTGGCGATAGAGAGCCGAAGATAAAATGCCATTGAGTGTTAGGTTTTCTCGGTTAAGGGCAACCAACTTTTCTAAATCATTGATAAATAATTTCTTTTCGTTTTGTTGCACTTCGTTTAGTCGAATTTTGGTGTCGAGTATATCGGTTTGGAGGCGAAAGACAGTTTGCCCTTGCTCAATGCTTTGATTTTCTTTGATGAAAGTTTCGCTGATAGTGCCAGCAATGAGTGAGCGGATTTCGTTTCGCTCGGCAGTTGGGCGAATCATACCCGAGCTTTGCACCGAAACCTCGACTTGGATGAGTGGCAAAGCCACCAATGCAGCAATGATGGCAAGAATAACGGACAAATAGATGATTTGACTTCGCACCGAAACGGTGGGCAGATAGGCTTCGGTCGTAAACTCAATAACCTCGGCTGGGTGGATTTGATTTTGCATTGTCTTGGATTCGTTTAAGATTATGCTACAAAGTTGGTGCAGAGACTATTTTTATTCAATAACACAAAGGTGTAACTTATAACTTTTAGTTATAAAAAAAGCATCTGTTTCGAGATGCTTTTTATTTTACCTTAAAACAATCCTGTACGATAGTCCTATCCATAAATTATCAG
>NZ_JBMLRC010000286.1:0-1085 GCF_049241225.1 Emticicia sp. | reverse complement strand
TGCCGCTATTGGGGCAGTGCTTTCGTTGCCCACGTAAGAAACACGGTATAAATCACAATCTAAGCGACGACCACCAGTTAGGAAATATAAAGCACCATCAGGGCCAATTGCACCATCAGTCAAAGGTAGTGGAATACCTGACAAAAACTCTTCTCTTTCACCCGTGAAACTTGAACCCGCTGGTTTTAGGTGAATAGCGTGCATTACCCCAAACGTCCAGTCGAAAGCTAAGAGGGTATTTTTGTATTTTGCAGGAAATTTGGCGTCTTTTAAGTGTAATAAATTCGTAGGCGAGCCTTGTCCGATATTGATGACTGGCGGAAGATTATCTGGGAATGTAGGCGACCATTTGCTATTTCCTGTTCTCCAACCAAATTCTGAAGCACTTGTTGCGTGAGTAATACGAGTTGGGCGATACCACGGCAAGCCGAAGTCCCATTCCATATCGGCATCATAGACAAACAAATCTCCGTTTGCATCAAAAGCCATATCGAACGCATTTCGGTAACCAGCACTCACGAGTTCCCATTTTTTGCCTTCGGGGTCAAGATTTGCAATCCAGCCACCTGGAGCCATGCGGTCGTTGGCGTGTCCACGAGGGTCTTTAATTAATGGGAATAAATTATCTTCTTTCCAATTTGATGGCAGTCTGTACGAATCCAGTGGCGGAACATCTGTATGGTTTCCGTTGATAACATAAAGAGATTGTTTATCGGGTGAAAGCACAATACTATGAGGGCCATGTTCGCCATCGCCTACAAGTTCTTTTAGCAAAGTAACTTTGTCGTATTGGTCATCATTATCAGTATCTTGTAAGCGATACAAACCACTTTTTTTCGTAAAAATCTTATTACCCTTACTATTGTTTATCATTACGTAAAGGCTATTAAACGCATAGAGCAATCCATGTGCATAGCCCATGCCCATGGTGTCGGTAGCGGGTCCAACCTTCAATTTTTCGACATCTGATGCTGAGATTTTGCCATCAACTGCGGGCATTTTCAAACGAAATAACTTACCGTATTGGTCTGAGCAAATCATTCGACCTTTGTCGTCGAAAGTCATCGAAACCCAAGAACCAATTT
>NZ_JBMLRC010000285.1:13313-15846 GCF_049241225.1 Emticicia sp. | reverse complement strand
ATTGGTTGGGTATTCAACGATTTTTACGATAACTAAATCGTCTTTCGTTGCACCATTGATTTTATCTTTCGGGATAAAAATATCGTCGTGCAGGTTCTTGTGGTCGGGGCGAACGAGGGCATAATTTCCAAAAACTTGAATTTTACCCACTATTTCTTTGCGACCACGTTCGATAATTTCGATAACTGCACCTTCGGGGTTATTACCTTTTTTATAAAATTCTCCGTAGATGGTGGCTTTTACTAAATCGCCGTCGATTGCACCTTTTAGGTCATCGGCATCTACCCAAATATCGGGTTTTGTGTCATCGTATCTGATAAAGCCAAATTTTGGATTTACGTGGTCGAGGCGACCAACGACAGCGTTTGCGTTGACATCAACTGTATATTTTCCTTTATCTATTTGATAAATTTTGCCTTCTTCGAGAAGGTCTTCCACAAGCATTCCATACAAGGCTTTTTCTTGCTTGTTTTTTACATCATAGTGCGTAAATAGGTCTTGTAAAGTGTATGGACGCTCAATATTCACCGACAAAAAAGCCAATATCTCGGCTTTTAGTTGGTCATAATATGATTTTTGTTTGTTTTTTGCCATTGTTTGTTTTATCATTCTTGCTCAACCCCCTGCCAATCATACATCGGGTTTTGGGTTGGGTCCCAGTTTGGATAAATCAAGAAATGTTTTTCTTGAATCTTATTCATCAGAACCTTGCGTAATTCGCCTAAGTTTTCTTTGTGTTCGGCGGAAATAAACACAACATTTTCGGTGTTTTTCTTGAGGTAACTATTCTTTAGTCTGTCAAGGTTACGTTCTAAAACACCTTCATCAATTGTTTCGAGATGCTCATCGAGATTCTCTTCTGATTCGGGTTTGAAGAGGTCGAGTTTATTGAAAACCAGCACCATTGATTTTTCTGATGCCCCGATTTCGGATAAAGTCACGTTTACCACCTCGATTTGTTCTTCAAACGATGGGTGCGAAATATCAACCACATGAACCAAAATATCGGCCTCACGGATTTCGTCCAATGTTGATTTAAACGACTCGATTAATTGCGTAGGTAGTTTTCGGATAAAGCCAACGGTGTCGGTCAGCAAAAACGGAATATTTCCTAAAACTACCTTTCTAACGGTCGAGTCGATGGTGGCAAATAGTTTGTTTTCAGCAAAAACATCGGTTTTTGCTAAACGACGCATCAAAGTTGATTTCCCGACGTTCGTATAGCCCACCAGTGCTACACGCACGAGTTGGCTACGCTCTTTTCTTCGGGTAAAGCTCTGTTTATCAATCTTTTCGAGCTTATCCTTCAAAAACGCAATGCGGTCTTTTACGATACGCTTATCAGTTTCCAATTCTTTTTCACCCGGACCACGCATACCAATCCCACCTTTTTGACGGCTAAGGTGCGACCACATACGGGTAAGGCGAGGTAACATATACTGATACTGAGCCAACTCAACCTGACGTTTTGCTTGGTCGGTTTGGGCTCGCTGCGAAAATATATTCAGAATCAATAAACTACGGTCAAGAATCTTGATTTCCTGAAACATCGATTCAAGGTTTCGCACTTGCGGAGCCGTGAGGTCATCGTCGAAGATGATACTATCGACTGGATTTTCAATCAACCAAATTTTTATTTCTTCTAATTTACCTTTCCCCACAAAGGTCTTAGAATCAGCACGTTCGAGGCGTTGCGTAAAAACTCGTTTGGTAATTACGCCGGCTGTCGTTGCTAAAAACTCTAATTCATCGAGATATTCTTTGGTTCGTTCGGCGTTTTGTTTTTGCGTGATGAGACCAACCAAAATTGCAGTTTCTTGCTGCTTTGCTGTAGAAAAAACGGGTGATTTGAACAATTGACTAAAAAATTTATTACCTTAAAATAACTATATCTGGCAATCAAAAGTTTCGTAGCTTTGATCGCATTATCATTAAATATAATGAAAAATATTGGGGAAACCAAATTTCTATTAAGATTGTATGTTTTATTTCAATAAATTTTTGATGATAAAATATTAATAGGTCTGGCTTTGGTGTTTTTTTGAGTCTATAATTGCTTGATTATTAATGTTATATGCATATAATGTACCGCTCGATTACTTTATGTTAAAAGTTTGGCACGCTTTTAGTTAATATAAAAGTGTAAACGATAAAAAATTATTAAGCGGTAGCAAAAGCTCATAACCAAAGAATGTAATCTGACTTTTAAAAGCCAAAAACTAGGATTTATTTGTGTTTTGACGAAGCTGCTAGAGTACATAATTTCTGACATGGGAAGGTTAAAAGGAAACATCTAAGATGCTTCGTTTAGATAATAAAAATAAAACAATATTTTTTTTATTCTAAAATTATTTAACTTTGCTTTAGGAATTTGCCCCAAATGGGCTTTTCCTTGCGAGAATTTTCAAGAAAAATTCTCAATTGAAGTCGAATCCAATTATAGAGCTTATACATGGATTATTAGGAAAGCACGTAAGTCGGAATCCCTGCCACTATTTTTGAGGTAGGGATTTTTTTTATTCGTAACTTTGTG
>NZ_JBMLRC010000285.1:0-13213 GCF_049241225.1 Emticicia sp. | reverse complement strand
CGGAATCCCTGCCACTATTTTTGAGGTAGGGATTTTTTTTATTCGTAACTTTGTGTAGTCAACAGTCCATTGACCATGGTCGATAGCTTGGTAAGAAACAGCTCAGAAGTAATCAGCAATTTTATTTGGCTAAAATAGTACTGATGAGTGTCTTAAATTACTGCGGACTTGTGGACTATTGACCGTGGACTATTTATATTAATTATATGGCAGAAAAAGCAGCAAAAAAAATAGATGTAACCAATAAGAAAGCAAGTTTTGAGTTTTTCTTTCTGGAAAAATATTCGGCGGGAATGGTCTTGACTGGTACTGAAATAAAATCAATTCGATTGAATAAGTTCAGTATGGTTGATGCTTATTGTTTTTTTATCAACGACGAACTCTACGTTAAAAACCTCAATATCTCGAAATACGACCAAGGAACGCACTATAACCACGAGCCACTTCGTGATAGAAAACTTTTGTTGAAGAAAAAAGAATTGAAAAAGCTGGTTAATAAACTGACCGACAAGGGCTTAACGATAATTCCGACAAGACTTTTTATCAATGATGGCGGTTTGGCAAAGCTGGATATTGCCTTGGCAAAAGGTAAGAAATTGTACGATAAACGTGATAGCATCAAAGAGCGAGATGTTTCTCGTGAGCGTATGCGTGAAGATTAATTTAATGGAGAATGTATAATTGATAATGATTGTAAGTGAGAAGCCTATTTCATCTTTAAAAAACAAAAACGGTGAATATTTCAGAAATATCCACCGTTTTTGTTTTACAAAACTATTGTTGACTTAAAGGTTAAATAATGATGTATGAATGAATTGGTTTAATTCGCTGATAATCAGCATTATCCATTTTCAATTATCCATTATTCATTGTGCTTCAGCACTTACTTAACTTTATCAGGATTCAATAAATCGTAGAATTGGTCGATTTTTGGCATCAAGATAATGCGAGTACGACGGTTTTTTGCACGATTTTCAGAAGTATCGTTTGTTGTAAGAGCGTTAAATTCGCCTCTACCAGCTGCAATCAATTTATTAGGGTCGATACCGAAGTTTTGTTGTAAAGTACGCACAACCGATGTCGCACGTTTCACACTCAAATCCCAGTTGTCGTCAAGGCAGTCGGTTTTGATAGCTACGTTATCAGTGTAACCTTCAACCATTACTTCTAAATCTGGTCTTGATTTCACGATTTGGGCAATTTTATTCAAAACTGCATTGGCATTTGGTGAAATTTTCGAGCTTCCTGTGCTAAACAACATCTTATCTGAGATATTAATCATTACCACAGTTTTATCTACTTTTACTTCTACGTCTTGGTCGTCAAGGCCTTGATTCAAGACACTTTTCAAGTTAACCGCCAAAGCTAAGTTAATCGAGTCAGCTTTTGTGCGAGCAGCTTGAAGTAAATTGATGTATTTATCTTTTGTAGCCAGTTGTGATAAAGTTTTGTCGATATTATCATTGGCTGCTTTCGATAACACCGTTAGGTTACCCACTTGCTCAACTTGCTTGTCACGTAATTTTCTCAAATCATTTACTTGGTCTTTCAAGTCATTGATTTGTTGGTCACGTTGTTGAACTGTTGCAAGAGTTGCGTTTTTCTGAGCTTCGCTTTCTTGTTGTAATTTGCTCATACGCTCAAGTTTATCTTTGTAGTCTTGTACTGAGTCGCCGCATTTCACTAAATCAGCTTGTGCTTTATCGTACTGAGATTGCAAAGCTGTAAGCTTCTTTTTCGCAACGCACGAAGTCAGGGATAATCCTACAAATAAAACGAATACTGGTTTTAATGACATTTTCATGTTTGATTACTATTTATAATTTGGTTTGAGTTGTAATTAAAGAACAAATTTCCATCGTAAAATTGATAAATTAAAATATTTTAAAAAAAGATTCGCATAATTTATCGACGATTTCAAGCTTAAATATGACGTATACACTTTTTGGTGTTCGAATATTGCCAAAAAACAGCTACAACAATTTTAACTAAATAAAAGAGCTTTATGTTTAAGCCATAAAAAAGACTGTACCAATACCCAAATTGAGCATTTGTGGGGAATTTTTGATAAAGTATGAGTAAAATATTCGACATTCTTGAAAAACATCAAAAACTTCATTTAATTTGTTCAAATATCTTTTACAAAATTCAACCAACACGAAATTTAGTCATGCTAAAAGCACTCAAATTAGATACAACGGCAGAAAAAAACATCAAAACTTGGCTCAAAGGTAAATACGATGCCGATACAAAAGCCAGTATTCAGAAACTCATTGATGATGGAAATGCTACTCAGCTAACCGACTCGTTCTACAAAAACTTGGAGTTCGGTACGGGTGGTATGCGTGGCGAGATAGGTGTTGGGTCTAATCGTATGAATAAATATACGGTTGGTGCGGCCACACAAGGCTTGGCCAATTATCTCAATAAAAC
This sequence comes from Emticicia sp., assembly GCF_049241225.1. Taxonomy (NCBI): domain Bacteria; kingdom Pseudomonadati; phylum Bacteroidota; class Cytophagia; order Cytophagales; family Leadbetterellaceae; genus Emticicia; species Emticicia sp. Next base: position 10,780 of record NZ_JBMLRC010000285.1, on the reverse strand, counting down.
TTTTGCAGGCCAAGAAATAAAAGTAGCGATTGCTCACGATAGCCGTAATTTTTCACCAGAATTTGCTCGCGTAGCAGCCGATATTCTTTCGGCCAATGGTATCACGGTTTATTTGTATAAAGAACTTCGTCCTACGCCACAGCTATCATTCACGGTGCGTCAGTTAGGTTGCCAAAGTGGTATTGTTATCACGGCCTCGCACAACCCACGTGAATATAACGGTTATAAAGTTTATTGGGTAGATGGCTCGCAGGTAGTTGCTCCGCACGATAAAAACATCGTGAACGAAGTAAACGCCATCACTAATGTAAAAGATATCAAGTTCAAGGGTGTAAAGAAACGCATCAAAATGATTGGAGAAGTGCTTGATAAAGCTTATTTGAAAGCTGTAAAGAGCATTTGCGTGAATCCAAGAATGATTAAAAAACAATCAGATTTGAGTATTGTGTTCTCTCCGATTCACGGAACGGGTATTACGATGGTGCCAAAAGCATTGGCTCAGTTAGGGTTCACAAATGTGCATGTAGTACAAGAACAAGCCACGCCAGACGGAAACTTCCCGACGGTGGTTTATCCAAACCCAGAAGAGCAAGAAGCCATGAGTTTGGCATTGAAAAAAGCCCAAGAAATCAATGCAGATTTAGTAATAGCAACTGACCCCGATGCCGACCGTGTGGGTATGGCCGTAAAAGACCCGAAAGGTGAGTGGCAGTTATTGAATGGAAATCAAGCGGCAAGTTTGATTATCTATTATTTGCTAAAAGCGTGGAAAAAAGCCAAAAAACTAACAGGAAATGAATTTGTAGCGAAAACAATCGTAACAACTGATTTGATTGATGAAATGGCAGCCAAAGCGGGTGTGAATTGCTATAATACGCTTACGGGTTTCAAATACATTGCACAAGTGATCAGAGAGCTGGAAGGCAAACAAACCTTTATTGGTGGTGGAGAAGAAAGCTACGGTTATTTGATTGGCGACAAAGTGCGTGACAAAGATGCGATTGCCAGTTGTGCCATGATTGCCGAACTAACAGCATTTGCCAAAAACGAAGGCCTTTCATTGTTCGATTTCTTAGCCGAAATGTACCAAAAGAATGGTTTCTACTACGAAGGCCTCATTTCTTTAACTAAAAAAGGAAAAACGGGTGCCGAGGAAATTCAGCAAATGATGCTTGATTTTAGAGCAAAACCACCAAAGTCATTGGCAGGCTCGAAAGTTATCCGTATGGATGATTATAAATCGCTCATGACCAAAGATTTGAAAACTGGCGAAGAAAAAGCGATTCCAGCTGGCGAAATGGGAATCGAATCATCAAACGTGCTTCAATTCTTCACGGCCGATGGTACTAAGTTTACTTGTCGTCCATCGGGAACCGAGCCAAAAATCAAGTTTTATGTAGGTGTAAGAGCCAAATTGAAGAAAAAAGATGAATTTGATGCTACTTTAGAAGCCTTAAAAGAAAAGGTGAAATCGATTCAAGCAGAATTAAATTTGAATTAATATTTCAATACACCAAAGACCTGTAAGAATTTTTCTTCCTTACAGGTCTTTTTCTGTCTAATCAAATGCAAAAGTTTCACCTCGCCCAGGTAAATATTTCAAAATTATTAGAGCCAATTGATAGCCCATTATTGGCAGATTTCGTGGCACAGCTCGTCGAAATAAATGCACTGGCTGAGCAAAGCAAGGGGTTCGTGTGGAGACTCAAAGGCGAAAACGAAAATGCCACTGCTTTACGAGTGTTTGATGACGAGATGATAATCATCAATATGTCGGTTTGGGAAAGTATCGAAGACTTAAAAGAATTTGCGTTTAAAACTGCTCATGCCAATGTAATGCGAGGGCGTAATAAATGGTTTGCCAAACCTACGGAAGCAATGCTCGCTCTTTGGTGGATTCCCGAAAACTATACGCCAACACCACAAGATGCAAAAGAAAGATTGGAAAGTATCAATAAAAATGGAGCAACTCCTTTTGCATTTACATTTAAAGATGTATTTTTACCATTTCATTAACCCATCTTTCATCATCTATAAATTTGCCTGAATGTCACGATTTTGCTTCACAATACCTCTATTATGCGTTTTGGCAAAACTTGATATTTACGGTCAGAATACCCAAAGTCTTTCTACTCCATCAATCACAATAAGTGAAGTTGAAATTGCGGGTCGAATCTTGCCTATTAAAAAATCATATAATATTGGCTATGAAGACAATGCCATTGAAGTTCGATTCTCCGAGCCCACATCGGCAGTATCTTATAGATTTCGAATTATTGAAAATAGTTTTGAGGGAGATAAAGTGCATCCATGGGTAGTAATTCCAAAAAACGAAATTAGAGTAGATACCTTAAGCCCGGCCATATACAGATTTGAAGTTATAGCTGCCTCGACAGTATCAAAGCAAGAAAGTAGTCCTCTCATACTGGAATTTAAGATCGAATATCCTTGGTGGAGGTCTTGGTGGTTTTGGGGGGCTTGTTTCGTTACACTCTTTGGGTTATTCTACGGGCGAGAGCGTTTCCTCAAATTCTGGGCTGATGAAGAACAACGCCATTATAAACAAGTAACCGAGCTCGAACTACGTACTTTGCAGTTACAGATGAATCCGCACTTTGTGTTTAACGCTCTTAATGCCGTACAGAGTTTTATTCTTACCCGTGATAGTATTTCGGCAAATAATTATTTATCTAAATTTGCCAACCTGATCCGTTTGTTTTTAGATTCATCAAGAAGTAAATACATCACACTTTCCGACGAAATAAAACTACTAAGCTTGTATGTAGAAATGGAAAAGCTTAGATTCGATAATAAATTTGAATTTCATTTAGATATTTCGCCAGACGTGAATCAATTTATGGATATTCCAACAATGATTCTACAACCTTTTATCGAAAATGCAATTAATCACGGCCTTCGATATAAAGAAACAAAAGGAAATCTATACATTAATTTCTATAATCAAGGAAAGTTTTTGGTTTGTAGAATAGAAGATGATGGTGTAGGACGGGAGCGAGCCAAGCAAATTCAAGCCAAATCCCGTAAAGGATATCAGTCTCAAGGATTAAAAATTACCGAAGAGCGTCTTCGTACGTTTAACATGATAGCTGACTCCGATATTAGATTTTCGATTACTGATCGCTTAGATTCATCAGAAGAACTAATCAATGATGTAGGAACTTTGATTGAAATAAAATTTCCAAAATTTGGTTAATATCTAATCATTTTATTCTTTTGCAAAAACATATACCTTATTTACAATCTTACTTTTGCTTATACAACTTTTAATAAAGCCATCTGAAAATATTTTAAATAATTAAAAGCTTGATAAAAATAATTTATGTCAATAATTATTTAAAGAAAATTTTGGTATGGGTTGGTTTTCTTCTTAGAATTATTTATTAACTAAGAATTTTTTTAAAAGCTAAATTGCTAAACAAAGATTTCAATAATGTATAAGGCTATAATAGTTGATGATGAAAATCGTAGTGTCGAAACCTTGAAGATAATTCTTCAACAATTTTGTGCTACCGAAGTAGAGATTGTAGGCACAGCTAACTCTATACAAGAAGCGTATACACTTATACATGCGGTTTCTCCAGATATTGTATTTCTTGATGTCGAAATGCCACATGGAAGTGGTTTTGATTTACTAGAAAGAATTCCAAAACCTAACTTTGAAGTTATATTTACAACAGGCTTCGACCGTTATGCCGTAACTGCAATTAAGTTTAGTGCTTTAGACTATCTGTTAAAACCGATCAATATAGAAGAAGTAAAAGATGCAGTTTCAAAAGCAAAAAAACGTATTGAAGGAAAACATACACAGAATAATCTTGAGCATCTGATAAATAATCTTCGTCATCCGAGAGATAAAAATAATAAAATCCCGATTTCAGTAGTTAATGGTTTTCAGTTTGTGCCAGTAAATACGATTGTTTATTGTGAAGCAGATGATGACTATACATATATTCATTTGACGGATAATCAAAAACTTACAGTTTCGAAAAATATTAAGGAATTTGAAGATATCTTGGCTAATTATGATTTCTTCCGAATTCATCATTCATATTTAGTAAACCGAGATTACATAAAGAAATATGTAAAAGGTGAAGGTGGAACAATTCTAACCGAGCAAGGAAACGAACTCCCAGTATCTCGTCGTCGTAAGCAAGAGTTCTTAGAATGGTTGAGCAATTTTTGAAAGTCTCAAAATACCAACCAAATATAACAGCTGAATTGATTCAGCTGTTTGTCATTAAATAGTGAAATAAAATATTGGTTTTTTAATAAAAGTTGTTTTTCTTCTCCTAAAAACTACCGTTTAAAAATAAATCCGCCACTTACCGATTTTTATCCGCCACTTACCGATTTGTAGTTGTACCGTTCAATTATGGAACATAAATTGCTTTCATTATTTCAATAGCACATTTAAGCTTTCCTTTATAATCGTATGAATAAACTGCTTTACTCAACTCCGATGAGCCTGGAAGGTTTTACGGTAGTTCAAAATGTGGCTAGTCAAGCCACCGGAACAAATTTGGCAATGAGAGTTGCGGGCAAACGCAACATGATTCAGCTTGGTGATATTTTGTACCTGAAAAGTGCAAAAAACTACACTATCTTTAAATTGAAAGATGGTAGAGAAATCATCAGCTCAAAAACACTTAGAATTTTTGAAGAAGAGCTTCTTGAAATCTCTAACTTCGTAAGACCTCACCGTTCTTACATAATCAATCTAGAATACGTAGATGATTTGTATTTTAATTGCAGAGGTGGCGAAGTATTGATTCACGATCAAAAAATATTTATTTCTCGCAGAAAAGCGGCTGATTTCCGTCGTAATTACCGTAGATTTCTACGTAATACAGGGCAGAACGTTTCGTCTACGATTAAATTGAAGACTACGATCCGAGTTTCTTAAACGTTACTCGTGGTTAATTTTTACTTTTTGGGTTACGAGGAATAAAGTGCTGGTCAAATCCGGCACTTTATTTTGTTTTATAGCGATCTGTTCCGAAGGTCTATCCATTTTTTATTTCTTCTCATTTATCAACTCCTTTGTTATTACAATTCTTCGAAAACAGGAGAGTGCATGAAGATACTCAGCTCATTGACTCGCAAATTTGTGTAGCTTAACTGTTTATCTGAAAAAGAAATTTATTTATACAATGGAAAAAACACTAACATTCAACCATGTTAGCTATTTGTGGGATGAAACTAAAGCCGCTGAATTAGTTCAAAACGAAGTGGATTTATTTATTTATCGATCAAATTTACTCGGTGCTGATTTACGCCTTACAAACTACGCAGGAGGAAATACTTCCTGTAAAATTACTGAAACCGATCCCGTAACGGGCGAACCGGCCGAAGTAATGTGGGTAAAAGGCTCAGGCGGTGATATTGGAACTTTAACTAAAAAAGGTTGTGCAAACCTTTATGTCGATAAACTTCATGCTTTGAAGAAGAGATACAGAGGGTTGGCATTTGAAGATGAAATGGTGGCTCTTTTTGACCATTGTTTGTTCGACCCTAAATGTGCAGCTCCTTCGATTGATACGCCATTACACGGACTTCTTCCGTTCAAACACATCGACCACCTTCATCCCGATGCACTCATTGCCATTGCAGCCAGCAAAGATGGCGAAGCAATTATGAAAGAAATCTGGGGCGATACGATGGCGTGGTTGCCGTGGCAACGCCCAGGCTTCGATTTAGGTCTTCAATTATCAAAAACTGTTGAAGAGAATCCCAACCTTCGTGGAGTAATCTTGGGTGGACACGGATTGTTTACTTGGGGCGATACTTCGTATGATTCTTATATGAATACTCTTGAAGTTATCGAAATGGCTTCGGAGTATTTGGAAAAAAACTACGGCAAAAAACGCCCAGTTTTTGGCGGAGCAAAGGTAGAATCAAAACCAGCCGAAGAGCGTAAATTAGCCGCTGCCGAAATTATGCCTACTTTGCGTGGTTTGGCTTCAAGCTACCGCCTAATGGTGGGTCATTTTACTGATGATGCTCGTGTGCTGGAATACGTAAATTCAAATGATTTAGAGCGTTTGGCACAAAAAGGTACGAGTTGCCCCGACCACTTTTTGCGTACAAAAATTCGCCCGATGGTGTTGACTGGCACTACAAAAGAATCAATTGAAGCACAATTTGAGGCTTATCGTGCCGATTATGCGGCTTATTATGAGCGTTGTAAACACGATAATAGTCCAGCTATTCGTGATTCTAACCCAGTTGTGATTTTATATCCGCAAGTGGGTATGTTTACTTTTGCTAAAGACAAACAAACGGCTCGTGTAGCGGCTGAGTTTTATACAAATGCTATTAACGTGATGAAAGGTGCTGAGGCGGTTTCAGAATATGTGGGCTTAGATGAGCAAGAAGCATTTAATATCGAATATTGGTTATTGGAAGAAGCAAAATTGCAAAGAATGCCAAAACCAAAGCCATTATCGGGAAAAGTTGCCTTTGTAACTGGCGGAACTGGCGGTATCGGTAAAGCCATTTGCGAAGAATTATTGAAAGAAGGTGCGTGTGTTGTGGCCGCTGACCGTAATTTATTGAGCGAAACACAAGCTGAGCTACGTCAGAAATTTGGTAAAGATTCGGCTATTACGACGAACATTGACGTAACAAGCTCAGAGGTAATTGCCGAGTCGTTGCATAATGCTATTCTGCAATATGGCGGGGTTGATATTATCGTAAACTGTGCGGGTCTTTCGATTTCAAAACCCCTCGAAGACCACACCATTGCCGACTGGGATTTATTACAAGATGTATTGGTTAAAGGTCAGTTTTTGGTTTCTCAGGAATCGGTCAGAATCATGCGTCAGCAAGCAACTGGTGGAGATATTGTGAATATTGCGAGCAAAAATGCCCTTTTTGCGGGGCCAAATAATGTTGGTTACGGTACGGCAAAAGCCGCCCAAGCCCACATGACTCGCCTTATGGCTGCCGAATTGGGCAAAGATAAAATCAGAGTAAATACAGTAAATCCAGATGCGGTTTTGCGTGGAAGTAAGATTTGGGAAGGCGAATGGGCCGAAGGCCGTGCAAAAGCCTATGGCATAAAAGTAGAAGATTTACCAAAAATGTATGCGTCACGCACGCTTCTCAACGAAGAAATTCTGACCGAAGATATTGCCAAAGCCGTAAGAGTATTTGTTGATGGAAGTTTATCGAAATCAACAGGAAATATCTTGAACGTTGATGGGGGCGTGGCAGTAGCATTCGTAAGATAATAGAAAGGTTAAGTAGGTCGGAGAAATTTAGCCGACTTAGGTGAAAGCAGAATGAGTGAATTGTTTAATTCACTCATTTTTATATTTAGTACCAATGAGTTTGTAAGATGAATAATTATTACATTTACTCAATGATTATTCGAAAACGATAGGCTTTCCGAAATACTTGATGGAGATAGGTTTGCATCAAAATATTGCGAAGGTTTTCCCAATAACTACATTAAAAAAATGTATAAACTACAATTCAACCCCAACGATAAAACGCCTAAATATAAGCAAATTGTTCAGTCAATAGTTGCCGATATTGAGCGGGCGGTCTTGAAAAAAGACGAACAACTACCATCTATTAGTGAATTAAGTGAAGAGTACTACTTGGCTCGTGATACCGTTGAAAAGGCGTATCGTGAATTGAAGGAACGTGGCTTTATTTCTTCGGTGCAAGGAAAGGGCTTTTATGTAAACCGAACCGATAATAACAAGATGCGTATCTTGTTGGTTTTCAATAAGTTAAGCTCGTATAAAAAACTGATTTATTATGCTTTCTTGAAAGTTTTGGGTAATAAGGCCAGTGTCGATTTACAGATTCATCATTATGATGCTCGAATTTTTGCCGAAATCATCGCTAATAACATAGGAAAGTATAATTATTATGTGATTATGCCGCATTTTTTTCCTGAAGATGATAAAACGCTTGCCTTAAAAACGCTTGAGAAAATCCCTTCGGAAGAACTCATTTTGCTTGATAAAGACTTACCCGAATACACAAAACCATGTTTGAGTGTTTATCAGGATTTTGAGAAAGATATATTTGATGCTCTCGACGAACTCCGTGATTTGCTCGAAAAATATAACCGAATGGTGCTGGTTTTTCCGAGCGATGGAAATTATCCGAGCGATATTGTGCGGGGTTTTCGTCAGTTTTGTGTAAATTTCGGGCGTGAATTTCAAATAAAAGAAAATGCAATAGACGAAGCTCTACAAACAGGAACAGCTTATTTGGTAGTAGAAGAAACCGATTTGGCTGAACTCGTGAAGAAAACTCGCCAATTGAATTTAGAACTCGGGACCGACATCGGGGTCATCTCGTTTAATGAAACCACTTTGAAAGAGTTGCTAGAGATTACGGTTATAACAACTGATTTCGAAACAATGGGCCGAACGGCCGCTGCTCTTTTGCTTGATAAAAAGCAAATAAAAATAAAAAACCCTTTCTACACGATTCGTAGAAAGAGTCTATAATGGATGTGTGTTTTAAGTATGTTACCTATTATATAAAAACTAAACAAACTCACTGCCAACTTTTCAAATTTAATTAGCCAGTAATTGGTCTAGTTTAGTCTGATACTCCTTAAATTTATCAAGACCTTGGTGATGCCCTCCCTGTAATGTAGTGAGGGTTTTATCAAGGTTTCTGTTTGTTGATTCGAGCAATTTTATACTTTGCTTATAAGGAATGATCTCATCATCAGTACCATGAAAAACATGTACTTCACATCGTACATTTGGAAGCCATTCGTGAGCATTTAGCTGAAATTCAGAAACATATTTAAACGGAAAAATCGGAAAACGACTAAATGCTACATCTGGTAAGCTGTAGTAGGGCGTTTCGAGAATCAACTTCTTTACTGCATTATTTGAAGCCACTTTGATGGCCGCTCCACATCCCAGCGAACGCCCATAAAGTACAATTTTATCAGGGTTATAGCGACGGCTCAAATCTTCGAAAACAAATTGGGCATCGTATAAAAAGTTTTGTTCGTCTAATCGGCCATTACTTTTTCCAAAGCCTCGATAATCGTACATCACTACGTCGTAGCCACGTTTCGTAAATTCGGAAGCATATTCGCCCCAACGAGCCAAATTATCAGCATTGCCGTGATAATAAAGTACTACGCCTTTCGAAACACTATCTTCAGAAGGAAATCTAAGTGCGTTGAGCTTCACTTCGGGAGCTACTACTACATAAAATTCTTCAGCTTTTGGGAATTCATAAAGATAGTCTTTCGCCAGTTTTTTTGGGTGTAGAATGATGAATCGCTGAAAAAGCACTAATCCTACAATCAGAACAACGTAAATCGTAAGGGCAATTTGAAGGTATTTTAATTTAAACACAGGTAAAGAGTTATGAATTATGAGTTATGAATTATGAGTTTAGTTCGTCAGACTAATTGGATTGGGCGTATCTACCTCATGTAAATAATATCTTTAATTATTTGCTTAATTTCTTTCAATTCGTTGCTATCTTTTTTGTTTTTATCTGAACTCTCGTAAAGATTTAAAGCTTTTTCTAAATCATTTTTTGCAGGAATAAACTTTTTTAGATAAAAATTGGCAACCCCTCTCGAATAATAAAGCTTATAGTTATTGTCAATCGTTTCAAAATGGTTTGTAAGTTCAATCGTTTTCAAAAGGTCTAAGTTTGCTTTTTTTGCAAATTGTTCTCTTAAACTCTTAGGTACAGCAGAATCTGTTTCTAAATCAATATAAGATAATGCTCTATTTCGATAATAAGTATAATTGTCGGGTTCTGCATTAATGCAAATTTGATAATTTTCAATTGATTTTTGCGAATTTCTAATATGTGCATACCCAATACCTAAGTTATTATATGCTTCATAAAAAAGATTATCAAGGTCAACGGCCTTTTGTGCATTTTCAATTTGTTCCTTATATTTACCTTGTCGCCATTTTGAAGCAGCAATTAATTCATAAGCATCTGCCAAATTTGGATAGTTTGTCAAAATGTTTTGACAAATATCTATCGCTTTTTGATGTTTCCCTTGTAAATATTGTAGGTTAGCCGACTCAAATAGCTCTTTTGTTTCTTCATCTATTTCATATTCTTGATTTTCTTTAATTTCTTCTTTATAGTGTCTATTTAAAGAGGAATCGTCAACTTTAGTTACTAGATTTAACTCTTCTTGCGTTTCAATATTTGAAATATATGAGTTGAATGTGGTAGCTGAAATAGAGACTAACTTTTCAGTCTTCTTTTTAAGTTCAAGAAACTCAGTATCAAATTGAGAAACCAAGTTAAGTTCATTAGAAATTATAACATTTTCATGATTATTAAACTCAGCATTATTTGTCCAATTGTATGAACCAGAAATAAGTAATCGATTATCAATTATGCAAAATTTATGGTGCATTAAATGAGGAAATCTGCTAATTCGTATTTCAACACCCTTGTCAATAAGGTCTTGAAAATTCATGGTTTTATTTGTAAAATTAATAGAATCATCTGCCAAAATAATTTCTATTTTTTTTCCGTCATTTAAAAGTACTTTTATTGCATCAAAAAGTTTGGGATTCGTAAACCAAGCTACCGCAATTGTTAAATTATTCTTGGTGTTTTTTATATTTGATAATAAAGATTTCTCAATATTGGAAAATAATGCGGTCGTCATATTTTAAAGGTTTGCTTCTTGCGTAGGAATTTCATGTAAAGAAAGTACTCGGCAATTATAAAAGGTGTTTATCAAAAATCAAATCGAATCTATCGAGTAAGATTTCTTCGAGGTGTTTAT
>NZ_JBMLRC010000284.1:0-1320 GCF_049241225.1 Emticicia sp. | reverse complement strand
CAGCAGTTGGGTCAGCTTTGGCGGCTAAATCGAATGCTTCTTTGATGTAGCCTTCGCCCAATTTATTTAAAAAGATTGATTTTCGGAGTGTACCATCTTCTTCTAAGGCTTCGTTTACAACATCCCAGCTACCAATTTTACCTTTGTATCTTCCCGCAACAGTATTGATGTGTTCGGTCATGAAAAGACGAACGGAATCGGCACTTTGAATTTTACTAACAAATTTAGGCAATTGGCTATGCCAAACCAAAGTATGACCAACTGTATGTAGCTTGTTTTTTTGAGCAAATTCAATGAAACGGTCGGCCAGTGTAAAATCATAACGTTTTTGCTCAGGGTGAATCACCTCGGCCTTCATGATATTCTCGGGAGTTGCTGAGTTAAACTGCTTGATTATGAGGTCATTGGCCACAGCATTTCTCTCCAAAATGTGTTCTGTCCCTAAGGCTGTGCCAATTAGGAAATCATTTTTGTAAGCATCTTTTAAGGAAGAAAATTTTGGTAACGGTTTTTGTGCATGACAACCTGCATTTAGAATTACAATACAGAGTAGATTATGCAAAGAAAACGATGATTTCATAAATTTCTATGGTTGGTTTTTCTTAAAACTAATAATTGCTGCGTTGTTTCGGGCTATAAGCAATTGATTATTGATTGTTACAGCATCTCGTACCTCTCCTTTAGCTTGTAAGCCAGAAATATGTGGTAAAATGTATTTGAACTTTCCTTTGCCGAGTCCTTTAAAATAGCCTCCTTGAAGTCCATCATGCCTGCCTACCTCTGGTTTTAGGCGATAGAAGTTTCCGCCTGCATAAAAATCTTTGATTCCATCTTTATCAAAATCGCCTGTTTCAAAAGCGAAGATTGGCGAAAACTGTGCTTCGGCTGGAAGGCTCTCCAAAACCAAATTACCATCTTGATTGACTAAAACTGATGAATTGAAATTGACTACCTGCTTTTTGACAGCTTTGGCTAACTTATCCTTCTCAAAAAGGTCGGAGACTTGCATCTTGGCAAAATCTTGGTATTTGATAGTTTTTTTCTTCAAACTCGGCATTTGAGCGGTTAAATCTGCTTTGCTGGCAAAAGGGAAAGGCTTCTCATCTTCGGGCGTAAACCATTCCATGATTACCTCGGGGCGTTTGTTATCATCAAAATCATGCACATATAGTTTGAGAGGTTTCTCGGTGCTGGCCTTAAATTTCATGTTTGTTCCCCAGTTTCCGAGTAAAAAATCGGTGTCTCCATCTTGGTCAAAATCGTCAGCTTCAATTGTATTCCACCAACCCTCACTATTCGGAATTGCCACTGGTTGTTTGA
>NZ_JBMLRC010000283.1:0-3066 GCF_049241225.1 Emticicia sp. | reverse complement strand
GGAGAAACCCGAAAAGCCTCATAATGTGAGTAGGGACGGATTGCCGAAAACGTATAGAGTAGGCATTATTTAAGCTATAACAGAGTCATGAAAAAGGGTATTTATTTGTTTACATTCGTTTTTTGTTTGGCCTTGAACGGTCAAATTTTTGCTCAGGGTTGGGAACAAGTTGGGCGTGAAGGCGACTGGAAAAATACGGCAGGAATTGTTTCGATGAATGGTTATTTGTATAGCCTTGAGAATAATGGTACACTTTTCAGAACCGATAAAACAGGACGATACGAGCAACTCGGAAAAGCTGGGAGTTTTGCTAATGTAGAATTTGGGGTAGCACTTGATGGCGAAATTTGGACAATTGAAAATGGGAATCTATACCGAAATGATGCTCGCACATTGGCTTGGATTCAGATTGGAAAATCTGGTGACTGGAAAAATACAGCCGCAGCAGCAGCAATGGATGGAAAACTATATACGATTGAAACTGATGGTACGCTTTATGAAACTTCGAAAGATGGTTCGTGGCGTCCGATAGGAAATAAGGGTGAATTTAAGGAAGTAAGTATGCTCCAAGCAATGGATAGTTATTTGTGGACGATTGAAAATGGTACTCTATACCGAACAAGTATCAAAGCCATGCGATGGGAGCAGATTAGTAAAGAAGGTGATTTTGCCGAAACGATTGCAATGGTGGCTGAGGGTGGTTTTTTGTGGAGTGTTGAGCAAGATGGCACACTGTTTAAAAATGATAAAAATGGTAATTATCAACAAGTTGGAGAGAAAGGATTGCTCAAAGACGTGAATATGATTGCAGCAATGGGTGGACGACTTTATGTAGTTGAAAATGGTACACTTTATAGAACTACCAATTAAGAATTGAGCGGTAGTTACGAAAAATACCCGCTATTTCGTAGTGGGCATTTTTCATTTATATTGAAACTGATTATAGCTTATTTGCTTTGTAAACTTTTACTAAACCATCGTTTTCGCTACTCACAACAATTAAACTTTGTTGGATTGGGCTTTTCGATGCCGAAATAAACAGAACGCCTTCGGGGGCATCGCCAGTTTTAATCATTTTTATGAATACGGGTGCAGTCGGATTTGTGATGTCGTAAACCGCAACTGCATCGACTCTTTCGAGGCCAACGTAAGCCACGAGTTTTGAGCCAACTCTGCCGATAGTAATTGCTTCTGGCTCAACTGATTTATCATCGCTTCGGGTATCATCATATACACCGAGTTCTTTGGCTTTGATGTCTAATTCGTTTTTACTATCAAAAACGAGTTGACCCGAAGTAGCATTCCAAACCGAAAACGACCTTGCTCCGAAACTATAAAGTGCATCGTAGTCGCCATCGCCATCTTTGTCGCCGAGTGTGCTTGTTACGTTCAGTCTTCCCATTTGCGTATCGCCTTTCAAAACAGCAGCATTTGGAAAAGCAACTGGGTCTAAATTTAAAGTGCCGACACGTTTTACCTCTGCAAATGCGGTATATTCACGAGAATCACCTTCGTTGGCAGTGAATAAATAGGGTGTTCCGTTGTAATTTACATGTGCAATAGCATCGGGCATATAAACACCGAAAGTTTTCCAAGAATTGAATACGCCGACTGCATTATCTCTATCACTGATGTCGATGGCATTGCCAGCAACCGAATAATCTTTGAAACCAAGTGGCGAAATTTTGGTGATAGTACCCGTAGAAATATTGATTTCGGCGATGGCATTGTTTTCTTGAAGTGTAACCCAAGCAGTTTTTGAGTCATCAGAAACCGTAATGTATTCTGGCTCAATATCTTTTACAAAATCTTTATTTGGGCCAAAAACTCTAAAACCTTTGCTTGTTAGGTCGGTTAATTGACTTACGAATGAGGAGAAATTGACAGTTTTTACTGCATAATTATTGGCCACATCAATGATTGAAATCGAACCTTCGGGGTCGTTAGTGTAAGCTGCATTGGGCTCGCCTTCATTGGCCGAAAGAATGTATTTTCCATCGGGGCTATAGGTAACCATATCGGGCAAAGCTCCGACCGTAATCACCTTTTCTTCGGCATAGGTTGAGGCATTGAAGACCACAATTTTGCCAAGAGCTTGTTTATCAAGCGATTCGATGGCAGCGGCAACTTTTCCGTTGTAAGCCGAAACACTATTTACGTAGCCACCGTAAGGTGTCATACTGATTGAGTGGATGACCGAAATACTGGCAGGATTTGAGAAATCAACAACATCAATTTTGTTTTCTTTGCCATTATTTACCGCAAATAAACGCTTGGTTGTAGGGTCAAAAGTAGTGATTTCGGCAGCTCCAGCACCACCCAAATTGAGTGAAGCAATCTCGGTATAAGAACTGAGGTCTTCGTTTACTGTAAATTCCAGGGCCGGAACTTCTTCTTTATTACAACTTAATAGAGTGGCAGCAATTACTGAAGCCAATAGGATAATTTTTTTCATTTACTTTGGTTTTTTGGCAAAAGTAAGTGTCGAAAATTAGCCTAATATTAAGTAATGGTCATCAAATTGTAAACGAGAATAAGTTGTATCAAGTCCTAAAACTGTCGATTCTTGCAGAAGAACGTGGTTCGCCCACCAACTTTTGAAATACTGATTGCTTCGCCACATTCGGGGCATTTTCCTATTAAATCTTGTTGTTGAATTCCCCAACCTCGTGCATGAATGAGGAAGTTTTTCGGGAAATCATCGTAATTTGCTTGGCAATCAATGGCGGTTTGAATAACCAATTTGATGGCTTTATGTATTTCAACTATTTCATTATCAGTTAGTTGGCTCGAAGTGCGTTCGGGATGGATTTTTGCTTGAAACAGCACGTCATCGACAATCCAATTGCCAATTCCTGCCACGGTCGATTGGTCGAGCAGCACGGATTTTATGGGTGCGTTTTTCTTCTTTAAAGTTTTACTTAATTCTTCAACCGAAATTTCGAGAGCATCTTTGTTTATTTTCTTCCGTAAAAGATATTCGTCAATGTTTTCTACGATACCGATACGCTCAAATTTTCTTGGACATAAAAATCCGAGTTTGAAGCCATTCGCAAAACGAAAAAC
>NZ_JBMLRC010000282.1:0-5279 GCF_049241225.1 Emticicia sp. | reverse complement strand
GCAACGTAATTGTGGCACACGGCATTTCGTCGCCCGAAGCTATCAAAAACATGATCTTCTTGGCCATCCGTCAAGTAGAATCGAAAGTAACCGAACATATTATCGAATCATACGAAGATTAAAAAGAGGTCTTATCAAAGTCAAAAAAACCTTTGGTAAGACCTTTCTTTGTTTCATTGAAAATAAGTTTTAAAAACAATCACTTCTTAACCCAACGGTCAGACCTCTCAGCAAGACCTTTTATATAATGAAATTAAAAGCAGCTATCACTGGTATTCATGGCTATGTGCCAGAAGATGTTTTAACCAACGCAGATTTAGAAAAATTGGTTGATACAAATGATGAATGGATAACCACTCGAACAGGTATCAAAGAACGCCACATTTTAAGAGGAGAAGGTTTAGCTACTTCATACATGGCCTCCGAAGCAGTGAAAGGCTTACTTGCCAAAACAGGAACAGACCCGAAAGATATAGAGTTGGTGATTTGTGCGACGGTAACTCCTGACTACATGTTTCCTTCAACTGCCAACTTGGTATGTACACAGTGTGGAATTCCGAGTATTGGGAGCTTTGATATTTTGGCAGCTTGCTCAGGTTTCTTATATGCTCTTTCGGTAGGTGCTCAATTCATCGAATCTGGCAGGCATAAAAAGGTTATCGTTATCGGTGCCGATAAGATGTCGGCAATAGTTGATTATACTGACCGTACAACTTGCGTACTTTTTGGTGATGGTGCAGGAGCGGTTTTATTAGAACCTACTACCGAAAACGAAGGTGTAATAGATTTCATCCTGAAATCAGATGGTACCGGCGAAAATCACCTAATCATGAAAGGAGGCGGAAGCCGTTTTCCAGCAAGTCATGAGACTGTAGAAAACAGATGGCACAATATTCACCAAGAAGGCCCATCAGTGTTCAAATTTGCTGTGACCAACATGGCAGATGTTTCTGCTGAAATCATGGAGAAAAATAATCTTACGGGCGATGATGTTGCTTGGCTTGTACCTCACCAAGCTAATAAGCGTATCATTGATGCCACTGCTCGCCGTATGGGTATTGGAGATGACAAAGTAATGCTCAATATTCAACGCTACGGTAATACCACTGCCGCAACAATTCCTCTGTGTCTATTCGATTACGAAAAGCAATTGAAAAAAGGTGACAACCTAATTTTAGCGGCTTTTGGTGGTGGATTTACTTGGGGGGCTGCTTATGTTAAATGGGCTATTGGTTGATTTTCAAGTTCCAAATCTTGACTATTGAAACGCCTAATTTGTTTTCGATAATCTTTATGAAATATTTGAAACATCACAAAAAAGCTTCAATATCAAGGCACAACATATAAAAGCAATGAAAAAACTGATATTTTTCTGTATAATTTGCTTATTCACATCGAAAATAACTGCCCAACGAGCAAAAGTTAGTCAAGTATTTTCTTTAGGAGCTGCCTTTAACAGTGGAAAAATTATACCAACTTTTAGTTTTGGCGAACAACTTCACATTGGGCATAATTACCGGCTTGCTATAGGCTCTGGTATTAGAGCAACGATATTTTCTGCCAAGGGAAGTACATTTACCGGACTCAAAAGTCCGTATTTATCAACTACAGTTACGCCGCTGGTTAGTGAGAATATGTTTATACTCAACGCACCAATCTCGGCCGAGTATCAAGGAGATAAAATTGTAGCCGGTTTCAATATTGATTTGATCGGACTAACCTTTGGAAGAAGTAAAGATTCTCTGGCATTTAATAATTATAGAGGTTCTACTGACAATCTATCGGTTAAGCCAACTCAGTTTAATTTTGCACTCGGAAGTGCAGGAAGTACAAACAGTGAAATCTATGTTGGTTTTCGAATCAGAGAAGAAATCACTATAAAAGCAGGCGTTAGTTTCTTATTTACTAAGCTCAATTTACGCTCAACTACCAACGAGCAAATTACAAAGTTAGGAGACTTTGGCCATAGCATGAATGCAATTCCTTTTATAAACTTTGTCTTTAATTTTGAGAAATAGCTTATAATTGATTGATAATAAAATACTTACGAACAAATAATTTAAGATATAATTAGTAATGGCAACAACAGCAGATTTTAGAAACGGTCTTTGTTTGGAATGGAATAATGACCTTTACTCAATCGTAGAATTCCAGCACGTAAAACCAGGTAAAGGCCCAGCTTTTGTAAGAACAAAGCTGAGAAACATCAAAACAGGCAGAGTAATTGATAATACATTTACATCGGGCGTAACGGTTACGACTGCTCGTATCGAAAAAAGAGAATTCCAATTCCTTTACAAAGATGAGGATGGCTATAATTTCATGGAAACCGAAACTTTCGAGCAATTTAACCTCGACGAGAAGATGGTTCCACAAGCTGATTTGATGAAAGACGGCCAAGCAGTTTCAGTATTAGTTCACGCTGAAACTGAAACAATTCTTAGCGTTGAGCTTCCTCAATACGTTGAGCTTCGTGTAACTTACACTGAGCCAGGCTTGAAAGGTGATACTTCTACCAGCCCAAGCAAACCAGCAACAGTTGAGACAGGTGCAACCATCAAAGTGCCTCTTTTCATCGAAAACGATGAATTAATTCGTGTAAATACGAACACTTACGAATACGATTCAAGAGTAAAAGAAGGCAAATAATCAACGGCTTATCTCAAAGGCTCTTTTTGAATGTTCAAAACGAAATATTATCATAGACGATATCTTCAAGAATTTGAAAAGTAGCAAAGAATTAGGTAGCTCCGAAATCATATTTCTGCTTTTCTTATTTCTTTGTAGGTATCGTCTTTCTTTATACATTTGTACGGTAAATACTCAAAAACCACGAAAATTATCTACCCCTCATGGAAACAAAAGATATCCAAAAATTAATAGATTTTATATCTCAATCAGGCTTAGACGAAGTAAACATCGAAACTTCGGAGTTGAAACTTGCCATTAAGCGTTATTCAAATGCCGCTCCAGTAGCTGTTCAAGCACAACCTGCTTATGTTGCCCCAGCTCCAGTAGTAGCGGCTCCAGCTCCTGCACCAGTAGCTGCCCCAGCAACTCCAGCAGCCGCTCCTGCACCAGCAGCCGAAGCAAGCAACTTAATCACTATCAAATCACCAATGATTGGTACATTCTACCGCTCACCTGGCCCAGACAAAGCGAATTTCGTTGAAGTAGGCGATGAAGTATCAACTGGAAAAGTTGTTTGTATCATCGAAGCAATGAAATTATTCAACGAAATTGAGTCAGAAATTTCTGGTAAAATCGTTAAAGTTTTGGTAGAAAACGCAACTCCAGTAGAGTTCGACCAACCTTTGTTCTTGGTTGAGCCAAACTAAAATATAATACGCTCATGGCATCTGTTTATTATCCTCGAACATTTCAAGGTTTTCTTAACTGGAAACCCGAAACTCGCTATAAATACGAGTGGAACAAGGGAAAAATTGAGAAAACTGATAAAATGAAACAACTCGAATTTTTTATTTTGAAAGCTCTTAGTCGTCTTTTTGTAAGGACAAAAGCCTACAAAAATGGAGGCGAACTTCTTACTGAGGGCGATGTTTTAACTTCTAATGAACAATTAAGAAGACCTGATTTGGCTTACTATACAGAAAGTCAAATCATTGAAACAGCTAAGGGTATCAATCAAATTCCAGCCTTTGTCATTGAAATCATTTCTCCGAGCGATAACCAGAATAAAATTTTAGAGAAAAATCAAGAATATTTTGCGGCAGGTGTGCAAGTCATTTGGTTGATTATGCCAAACCTTAAACAGGTACACATATTTACATCACCCAAAAACGTACAAATTTGTACAGATGATGATATTTGTTCGGCAAAACCTGTTCTTGATGATTTTGAAATAAGTGTGAATGATTTGCTTACAGTGCCGAGTTAAATTATATCAATCTACATTAGTTGATTGATAATTTTATCGCAAACAGAAATCCTATGTTCAAAAAAATATTAATAGCCAACCGAGGCGAAATCGCCCTCCGAATTATCAGAACTTGCCGTGAAATGGGCATCAAAACAGTAGCGGTTTATTCTACTGCCGACCGTGAAAGTCTGCACGTAAGATTTGCCGATGAAGCTGTTTGTATCGGGCCAGCGGCCAGCCGTCAGTCATATTTGAGCATTCCGAATATCATTTCGGCGGCTGAAATTACAAATGCCGATGCGATTCACCCAGGCTACGGTTTTTTGTCGGAAAATGCTGAGTTTTCGAGAATTTGTGCCGAATATGGTATCAAATTTATCGGTGCAACTGCCGACCAAATCAACTCAATGGGTGACAAGGCAACTGCCAAAGCGACCATGAAAGATTCGGGCGTTCCCGTAATCCCAGGTTCTGAAGGCTTACTTGAGTCAGTGGAAGAAGGTATCCGCCTTTCGGAAGAAATGGGGTATCCTGTTATCATCAAAGCAACTGCTGGTGGTGGTGGCCGTGGTATGAGAATTATCAACAATTCATCGGAATTCCAAAAAGCATGGGACGACGCCAAAATGGAATCGGGTGCGGCTTTCGGAAACGATGGTTTATATTTAGAGAAGTTTATCGAAGAACCTCGCCACATCGAAATTCAGATTGTGGGCGACCAAAACGGTCGAGTTTGTCACCTTTCGGAGCGTGACTGTTCGATTCAACGTCGTCACCAAAAATTGGTTGAAGAAACTCCTTCACCGATTGTTTCGCAAGAATTACGTGAGAAAATGGGTGAAGCGGCCATCAAAGGTGCAGCAGCCATTGGCTACGAAGGTGCAGGAACGATTGAGTTTTTGGTCGATAAACACGGTAAATTCTATTTCATGGAAATGAATACTCGTATTCAGGTAGAGCACCCAATTACGGAAGAAGTTACCGATTTCGATTTGATTAAAGAGCAAATCAAAGTAGCGGCAGGTGTGCCGATTTCGGGTACAAACTACTTCCCGAAATTGTATGCAATGGAATGCCGTATCAATGCCGAAGACCCTCGTAATGGCTTCCGTCCATCACCAGGTAAAATCACCAATTTACATTTCCCGGGTGGACACGGCGTGCGTATCGATAGCCACGTGTATGCGGGCTACACGATTCCATCAAACTACGACTCAATGATTGCCAAACTTATCGTTACGGGCCAATCAAGAGAAGAGGTGTTGACTCGTATGAAACGTGCCTTACAAGAGTTTGTGATTGAAGGTATCAAAACTACGATTCCGTTCCACATCAAATTGATGGACGATGAAACTTTCAAATCTGGTAAATTCACAACCAAATTCTTAGAAAGTTTTGA
>NZ_JBMLRC010000281.1:16589-29392 GCF_049241225.1 Emticicia sp. | reverse complement strand
AAAACTCATTCAAGATAATGTTACTTGATTCGACGGTATTACTCAGATTTCCCGCTCGGTCTCTGATGGTAACTTGAAACTTAACTGTATCTTTTTTCTGAACAAAATCCTGTAGAAAATCAACCGAGTAATCGAGCGTACCTTCAATCGGCCCTGGTTTACCGTCGGTTTTCAAACGAATAAAATACCCCGAATAAGTTACGCCATCGTTTGGAAACTCTACAAAAACTCCTCTGCGTTTGCGAAATGGTTTTACAATATAATTAAAACCCTGCTTTTTCAGCACAGAGTCACGAGTATCTAAACCTAAGTCGCCATCACCATCCTGAAACTTAATGCTTAAAATAAGCGAGTCTTTCTTACTCTGTGAGAAAGCATCAAGCACAATAATCTTGCGGAGTTCCTTAAACTCAATTACAGGTTTAACATCAAATGAGACCTCTTTATAACAGCCAATTAATGAGCCTATTGCAATCAATATGAGAAATCCTGAAACCTTTTTCATCGTAATTATGTAATTTTGATTAGTCCACGGCCGATAGATAAACATTCACAATTAATTTTTTATGGACTATCGACCAAGACTTGACAACTATTTTCTGCTAATTTAGTAAAAATTATAACATTTTCAATGAGTATCCGCGACGAACTAAAATCGGCAGTTTTGCAATTGGGCGACACCTCTATAAGACCTCATGATTTTGAAGAATTAGCTTTAGAAATCTTTCGCTTTCAAGCTACCACCAACTACACTTACAAAGAATACTTGAGTTTTCTGAATGTAAACCCTACGCAAGTTAGTCGTCTGGAAAAAATACCGTTCTTACCGATTCAGTTTTTCAAACACCATAAAATTGTATCTGATGCCGCTCCTACTCAGGTGATTTTTGAAAGTAGCGGCACAACTGGCGACACCACAAGCAAACACTTAGTGAGCGATTTGCCTTTCTACGAATATGTCAGTCAGCGAATTTTCGAGCAGTTTTATGGCCCCTTGAGCGACTTCCATATTTTAGCTTTGCTTCCCTCTTACCTTGAACGAAATAATTCGTCGTTGGTGTATATGGTGCAGAGTTTTATTTATCGTACTTATTCGAGAGAATCAGGTTTTTATCTGAAAAATACTTCCGAACTCATTCAACAACTCCGACAGCTATCTAACCAAAATTCAAAGCGAAAGGTTTTGTTGATTGGTGTAACTTTTGCCCTGCTCGATTTGGCCGAATCGGGCGAAGATTTATCTTTTATGGAAAAACTGAAAGATAGATTAATTGTGATGGAAACGGGCGGAATGAAAGGTAGAAGAAAAGAATTGTTGCGTGAAGAAGTACATGAGATTCTGACCTCAGCTTTTGGAATTGAAAAAATTCACTCGGAATACGGAATGACCGAACTCCTCTCGCAAGGATACTCGAAAGGCGACGGTATTTTTGAATTGCCTCAGACCATGAAAGTTTTATTACGAGAAATCAACGACCCATTTAAAATCATTTCGACCGTAAACTACACCAATCAGCACGAACGAACACTCATTCGGGGCGGTATCAACGTAGTTGACTTGGCAAACATTGACTCTTGCTGCTTTATTGAAACACAAGATTTGGGGGCATACAATACTGAAAATCAATCGTTTAGTATTATTGGGCGTTTTGATAATTCGGATATTCGGGGCTGTAATCTGATGGTAGTTTAAGATATAAATAATATAATCAACAGAATCTTACTCTACTATCTTGGCATCTACAAAAAGGCTTGTATATTTAGGAATTAAACTCCCTAAATCTATTCCTAACTATGAAAATTCGCCTTATTTGTGTCTTTTCTGTGCTTATTCTTTTACTATCTTTCACTAAAAAAAACGAAATTCGTCAACCTAATTTTATTGTTTTTTTTATTGACGATATGGGCTCGGCCGACTTGGCTTGTTATGGAAATACGTTCAATCAAACACCTAATATTGACCAATTGGCCCAAAAAGGGGTAAAATTCACGAATGCGTATTCTGCCTGTACGGTTTGTTCGCCCTCAAGAGCTGCTCTGATGACAGGTAAATATCCAGCAAAACTTCATATTACCGACTGGATTGCAGGTCATGAAAAAACTAATCCAAAACTTCTGATTCCTGACTGGCAGAAGTTTCTTCCACAATCAGAAAAAACTGTTGCCGAGTATCTCAAAGAAAACGGATATGTCAATTGGCACGTAGGAAAATGGCATTTGGGCGAAGGAGAAGAGTTTTATCCTTTGAATCAAGGTTTTGATATAAATATTGGTGGTTCGAATTGGGGGCACCCCAAAAAAGGCTTTTTTGCTCCCTATCAAATGCCACTCTTGACAGAAGGTGAAAAAGGTGAATACCTAACAGATAGACTAACCAATGAAGCTATCAAACTCATTGAAAATCATAATGAGAATGTGCCGTTTTTCTTAAATTTGGCACATTATGCAGTGCATAGCCCAGTTCAAGCGAAAGCAGAAAAGATTGAAAAGTACAAAAAACTACTTGTTTCGCCTGATAAACAAAAAAATCCGGCTTATGCCGCAATGATTGAAAGTTTAGATGAGGGAATTGGGCGTGTAATGAGTGCCTTAGAAAAAAAGAATTTATTAGAAAACACTGTCATTATTTTTGCTTCCGATAATGGCACTTTGATGCAATCTGCCAGTAGTTTACCATTCAGAAAAGGAAAGGGCTGGTGCTATGAAGGAGGCACTCGAACACCTTTAATTATTTATTGGAAAAATAAAATTGAGGGCGGCAAAGTGATTGATGAGCCTACAATCACGATGGACCTAACATCGACTATCTTAGATTTCGCAGCAATCAAACCCAACGAAAAACTTGACGGCAAATCTCTAAAACCAGTTATTTTGACTAATAAAAAGTATGAAAGGCCTTTATTTTGGCATTATCCGCATTATCACGAAGGCGATGCTCCGTACAGTGCCGTACGCTTGGGAGATTGGAAATTAATTGAGTTTTTTGAGAATAACTCCCTTGAGCTTTATAATTTAAAAGACGACATTTCTGAAAGCAATAATTTGGCATTAATCAATCCTCAAAAAGCAAAAGAGCTAAAGAAACTACTTGATAAATGGCGAAAAGCCAACAATGCACAAATGCCAGCTCTAAACCCTAATTACATCGACAAAAAGAGTAAGTAACATACTTACAAATACTTATTCAAAGTCCGAATCACGGGTGGTAGATAACTCGTTCCGAATAAATTTACATGAACTAATAGCGGATAAATATTATAAATCGGCACTCTGGTATCGAAGCGAGGTTGTAGCGGATATGCCTCATTATAAGTATCATAAAAGCGTTTATCGAAGCCCCCAAAAAGCGTAGTGAAGGCAATTTCCATTTCACGATTTCCGTAATAAACTGCGGGGTCGATGAGCGTTGGTTCGCCACTTTCATTAGTTATTACATTTCCTGTCCATAAATCGCCGTGCAGGAGCGAAGCAGGTTCGTTTGGCAATAATTCGGGCAATACTTTGTAAAATTGCTGAAATTTTTCGTATAAATCCCTACTAATCAACTCGTTATAATAAGCCAAACCAGCCTGAAGATTCAAGCGTTTTTCGATAAAAAAACTCAACCAATCTTCTTTTTGCTCATTGCTTTGGCGAAGCGAACCTATGTAATTATCGAAGTTTAGGCCAAACTTTTCATCAGTATTTCGGTGTAGAGCAGCTATTTTTTCGCCCAACATTTCCCAATAATCAAAGTTAGGCTTGGTATATTCTATGTTTTCCAGCACCAAATAATCTTGTCCGTCACGTCGGCCCCAGTTGATAACCTCAGGCACACGAATCACGTTAGCTTCCCGCAACAAATCAAGACCACGAGCTTCGGTTTCAAACATTCCTTCGTGATTTCGTGTATTATATTTCACAAAGTATTTGCCTTCGTTGGTAACTACCTGTACGGTCACGTTGATACTTCCGCCTTGCAATAGTCGATACTCGGTTACTTGAAAGTCACGCCCGAAGCTCTCAAAAAGTACACCTTCAAAAAATTGGAATTGGTCTTCAGCCGTTTGCATAACACCCCTAACGCCTAAACACCCCCAGCCCCTAAAGGGGAGTAAAAGGGTGAATAGTGCATATTTTAAATTATTAAAAAAACATATCCAAATATCAACACAATCGACTTATTATCAATCACTTACAAGAAATAACTCGTAATTCGCAACTCGTAATTTGTAATTCAATCTCAATAGAAACGTTAAAATAAAAACTTTATCATTAAATTTTCCGAACTTTGTAAAAAATTTCAGTAGATTTATTTATTTCATCCTTTTTCATGCAAAAACGTCATCTTGCCATTCTTGGTTCAACGGGTTCGATAGGAACACAAGCTCTGGAGGTAGTAGAAGCCAATCCTGATATTTTTGAAGTAGAAGTGCTTACTGCACAAAACAACGCCGACTTGTTGATTGAACAAGCAGCTAAGTTTCGTCCGAATGTAGTTGTGATTTCAAACGAAGACCTTTACGATAAAGTTTTTGCGGCTCTCGACCCACTCGATATTAAAGTTTATACTGGAGATAAATCACTGGCTTCGGTCGTGACGATGGACTCCGTAAATATGGTTCTGACAGCTTTGGTTGGTTATGCAGGTTTAATTCCGACTGTGGCGGCAATCAAGGCAGGCAAACACATTGCGTTGGCTAACAAGGAAACTTTGGTTGTGGCTGGCGAACTGGTAACCGAATTAGCCCAAAAACACAAAGTTGATATTTTGCCAGTTGATTCGGAACACTCAGCCATTTTCCAATGTTTGGTTGGTGAATTCCATAATCCAATCGAAAAGATTATTCTGACAGCTTCTGGCGGGCCATTCAGAGGAAAAGACCGTGAGTTTTTGAAAACCGTTACGAAAGCACAAGCTCTGAAGCACCCAAATTGGAGCATGGGGGCAAAAATTACGATTGATTCGGCTTCGTTGATGAATAAAGGCTTGGAAGTGATTGAAGCAAAATGGCTTTTTGGACTTACGCCCGACCAAATCGAAGTGGTGGTGCATCCGCAAAGCATTATTCACTCGATGGTGCAATTTGAAGATGGCAGTATGAAAGCCCAAATGGGTCTGCCCGATATGCGTGTGCCAATTCAGTTTGCTATTGGTTATCCGAATCGATTAAAATCTAATTTTCCGAGAATGGATTTTGCACAATTTCCATCTTTGACTTTTGAAAAGCCTGATTATCAGACTTTCCGAAACTTAGGATTTGCATTTGAAGCACTCCAAACTGGCGGAAATATGGCGTGTATCGTGAATGCCGCCAACGAAATTGCCGTTGCATCTTTCTTGCGTGATGAAATCGGTTTCTTGGAAATGTCAGATTTGATTGAAGATTGTATGAAAAAAGTGAGTTTCGTGCGTACACCAACGCTCGAAGATTATATTGAAACCGACAAAGAAACCAGACGTCTGGCTTTGGAGTTTGTTTAACTGTCGATGGACGACAGTCCACTGATAATAGTTTATTTAGAGAATCAGAGTTTAGAGTAAAATTGCAGAAGCAATAATTCTACATTCTACATTCTACATTCTTAATTTAAAAGTAAAATGGCAAAGCAACCATTTCAAGTAGTTTACGAAGACAATCATATTATTATTGTCAATAAAGCCCAAGGCATTTTGGTGCAGGGCGATAGCACCGGCGATAAAACACTTTCGGACTACGTAAAGCATTATATCAAAGATAAGTACAATAAACCTGGTGATGTTTTCCTCGGAACAGTACATCGGCTTGACCGCCCCGTGAGTGGTTTGGTGGTTTTTGCACGCACCTCAAAGGCTCTCGAACGCATGAACGAACTTTTCAGAAAGCGTGACATCCAGAAAACCTATTGGGCAGTTGTTGGCAAAAAACCTGAAAAGAAAACTGCCAAGCTAACCAACTGGTTGGTTAAAGATGAAAACAAAAACATTGTTAAGGCTTTTGATGAAGAAGTACCAGGTTCGCAAAAAGCTGAACTTACGTACCGTTATTTAGGCGAAATCAATCACTATCATTTGCTCGAAGTAAATCCAATTACGGGTCGTCCACACCAAATCCGTGTGCAGTTGGCCAAAATGGGATGTCCGATTCGAGGAGATGTAAAGTATGGTTATCCTCGCCCAAATCTCGAAGGCAACATCAATCTTCATGCTCGACGCCTTTATTTTGTGCATCCAGTAAAAAAAGAACCTATTATCTGTAAGGCTGCACTGCCCGAAAACTCATTCTGGGAGGAATTCTTAGAACTCGAACCCGAAGATGTAAAAACCGAAAATTTGGACTTTTTGTATTGAGGAATTACATAAATCTGTATCTTTGATTAGGTAATGAAAGAAAAAAATGAAGGTCTTGATTTTATCGTTGATAAACTCACTAACTCTATTGAAAATGTAATTACAGGCGACAGTTTCACTACCGAAATTTCGGTGCTTACCAGCAAAGATTTCAAAAACGTTTCTAAGGAAAAGGGTTGGTTATTTAATTGGAAAGAGGAATATAAAATACCAGAGCGAGAGGTTTATAAACTTACAATTACTAATAATTCCTCAATTATTCAAGGGCTTATTAGTTTAGAGATAAAGTCTGACCATGTTTATATGCACTTAGTAGAGAGTGCACCATTCAACAAAGGACAGTCAAAAGTTTATGCTGGTGTACCGGGCAATTTGGTAGCTTTCGCTTGTAAACTATCTTTTCAACGTGGGCACGAAGGTAATGTTTCTTTCCTTTCAAAAACCCAACTTGTAGAACATTACATCGAAACACTTGGGGCTCTCCACTTCGGAGGGCGAGTGATGATTATCGACACAATAGCTGCATTAAAACTCATCAAAAAATATTTTCCGAGATGAAAACTAAAACAACAGAACTTGATGTGGACTTCATCGGTGGAGAAAGACCACTAAGTAAGGAAGAAGAAGCTCAGATTAGTAATTACATACAAACTCAAAAGATACTGCGAGAAAAAAAACAAATTCGTAGTACTACGATTCGGAGAAATAAAGCCCTTGCGTAAATATCATTTTTAATACTCTATTCAACCTTCAATTCTATAAAAACTAATGAATCGCAGAAACTTTCTTTCAAAAAGTGTCTTGGCCGCTGGTGCAACCAGCCTCGGTACTACCGCCACCGCTTTGGCCTTTACTCCAACCCCTAACTCAACTTCAGCACCCTACAAATACAAACTTTTGTATGCTCCGCATTTCGGAATGTTTGAAAATTCGGCCGGTAAAGACCTTTTCGACCAGCTTAAATTCATGGCCGATAACGGTTTCATGGCTCTCGAAGACAACGGTATGCTGAAACGTCCAGTTGAAACACAAACAAAAATCGGCGAAACACTCGCAAAACTCGGCATGAAAATGGGCGTTTTTGTAGTTGATGGTGGCGATAACTGGAAGGTATCTTTAGCAACTGGCAAGAAAGAGTTTCTCGAAAATTTCTTGAAAACTTGTCGAGAGTCGGTAGAAACGGCCAAACGTTGCAACGCCAAATACATGACGGTCGTTCCGGGGTATTTCGAGCGAAATCTACCTTTGGGCATCCAAACTGCTAATGTAATTGATGCTTTGCGTCGTGCTTGCGATATTTTTGAACCACACAACCTCACGATGGTGCTTGAGCCATTGAGTGACAACCCTGACCTCTTTTTGCGTCATTCCGACCAAAGCTATATGATTTGTAAAGCTGTAAATAGCCCATCGTGCAAGATTTTATTTGATATGTGGCACATGCAGCGAAACGAAGGGCGTATGACTCGAAATATGGATTTATGCTGGGAAGAAATTGCGTATTTCCAAATTGGCGATGAACCAGGCCGTAAAGAGCCAACAACTGGCGAAATCAACTACAAAAGTCTTTTCAAGCATATTTATGATAAATCAAAAGCCAACAACCAAGAGTTTATTATGGGAATGGAACACGGCAACTTTGCGAAAGGCAAAGAAGGCGAAATGAAACTCATTGAGGCTTATCAATGGAGTGATAATTTTTAAAAATAACTCATTTTTACCGTTTATAACGATTAGGGCTTTATTCACGTAAAGCCCTTTTTTTATTCAAAAATTTGCGTGACATTTACACCACAACCGTAAGCAATTCCCACATGAAAAAGGTTTTTATTCTCACTATTTTAGCAATTCAAGTCACTTTTGCTCAAAACACATTCAAATCAGAAGAAGTAAATTATTGGAATACGACCGATTCTGTTCATATTTTCGGCACGCTTACGATGCCCGAAAATGGCTCAAAGTTTCCTGCCGTCATTCTGATTACAGGCTCAGGCATACAAGACCGAGATGAAACCATTTTGGGTCATAAGCCATTCAAGGTAATTGCTGAGTATTTAACAGGTCGAGGCTTTGCGGTTTTAAGAGTTGATGACCGTGGGGCAGGGAAAACAACCTTAGGCCGAAACCCGAAAGCAATGACAAGTGAGAACTTTGCATATGATGTAAAATGTGGAATTGATTATCTGAAAACTCGTAGCGAAATAAACTCTAAAAAAATCGGACTCATAGGCCACAGCGAAGGCGGAATAATTGCCCCGATGGTAGCCGCCAAAAGCGAAGATGTAGCTTTTATTGTGTCATTAGCTGGCACGGGAGTTTCGGGTGAAGTTATTCTACAAAAACAACTTACGATACCCATTGAAGCAATACCAGAATTTTCGGCCACTTTCAAGCAAAAATATGCTGTTTACATGGCCCATGTTTTGCGTGCTTATAAACAAGCAGAAAGCCAAGCTGATGCGGTACTTTCGTTGGATAAAATCACAAAGAACTGGAAAGATAGTCTTTCGACAGAAGAAGCAAAATACGCCAGCAACTTAGCCAATGTTTATTATACCTTAAAAAACATGTCTATTGACTGGGGACGCTTTTTTATTAAATTCGACCCAAAAACGGCTATTTCTAAAGTAAAATGTCCGATTTTAGCTTTAAATGGTTCGAAAGACCATCAAGTTTTTCCGGAAGAAAATTTGGCGGGTATTGAAGAAGGTTTAAAAATGGCAAAAAACAAGCATTACAAAATCTTAAAATTAGAAGGTTTGAACCATCTTTTTCAACATGCTGAAACTGGTTTACCTCAAGAATATGCTAAAATAAAAGAAGATTTTGCTCCCGAAGCCTTACAAATCATGGGCGATTGGTTAATAAAAACTACTAAATAAGCGAAAAGGGCGTTTCGATGACAAACGCCCTTTTTTATCACTTCAAATCTTCCAACTTGCCTAAATCAATGTCATCAATTGTATCCTTGATTTTATCCATTTCTATGTTTCGTCCTTTTACAGATACCACAAAACGCTTTCCTATAATCACGGCCATTTCGCCATCTTTGTTTTTTGAGTTGTATTTTTCGTAGGCTTTGTTTCCTTTGTAGGTTGTCGTTTTTTCGTAGCCGTTTTCGGTTTCTTTATCCATATCCACCATCGACCACGCCGCCATTCCCATCAAAGCACCTGTTCCTGCTACATCAATGATATTTACTTCTATCGAACTATCATCATTTTTATATCTTGCCTCAGCCTTCGACACCATAAAGCCCATTGCTCCTACTTTTTCACTTTCGGCACTTTTTCGAGCTAAACCTGCGGCTTCTTCGGGCAGTAATTCTTTCAAAAGTTTTGCATCAACCACTTCTTTTGGTTCTTCGTTCGATATATTTTCGGCCTCTTTCGTAATTTTATCGACCAACTCCATGGCTTTTTCTTGCTCGGTTTGCTCCTCTTTTTTCTTCCCACAGTTACTTAAAAACACACTTATCGCTATCAGCGATACTAAAAGTCTCATTGTTTTCATATTTTTTGACTGTTAAAGGGTTAATTTTAAAGTAAGTTATGGGTTTTATGAAAAACTTAAAATTGTTTTACTATTTATTTACTAAGCGGTTGAGTAAATTTGAATTTTGAAATCAGACCCAATGCTTACATTTCCAAACGCCAAAATCAATATTGGCTTAAATATTACCGAAAAACGCTCCGATGGCTTTCATAACATCGAATCGGTGTTTTATCCTGTCGAGTGGTGCGATGCCCTCGAAATTATTCCCAACCAAAATCCCGATGCCACAAACGCAGTTTTTCAGAGTTCGGGTTTGGCCATTCCTGGCAATGAAAGTTCGAATCTATGCCTAAAAGCATGGAATTTATTGCAAGACCGCATCAGCGTTCCGCCAATGATTCATCTGCACAAAGTTATTCCGATGGGTGCTGGTTTGGGCGGTGGCTCGGCCGATGGGGCGTTTACACTAAAAATGCTCAACGAAGTCTATGCACTAAACCTCAGTAATGATGAATTGAAAGATTTTGCCCGAAAGCTGGGTTCGGATTGTGCATTTTTCATAGAAAACCGACCCGTTTTTTGCTTCAATAAAGGTGATGAATTTGAAGATTATACGCTTGATTTAAAGGGGAAATTTGTGGTTTTAGTAAACCCCGACATTCATATTTCTACGGCCGAAGCGTATTCGGGCGTATCGCCAAAAAAGCCACAAATAGCTCTAAAAACGGCACTTTCGCAACCAATTTCGACTTGGAAAAAAATAGTTAAAAACGATTTTGAAGAAAAGTTGTTATTAAAGTATCCGACCATTGCCGAGGTGAAAGAAACACTCTATCAGGCAGGAGCAGTGTATGCTTCTATGACGGGTTCAGGCTCGACTGTCTATGGGATTTTTGATAATACAATTGACCTAAAAGACCGTTTCCCAAACTTCGCAATGTGGCAAGGATTTTTTAAAATCTAATAACCAACAACGTTTGGGGTCTATGAATCAACTTACAAAACGCCGTGAACCATTTGCTTTCATGCTATATTTGGCAATTATTGGCAGTGGCTTGTTGTTTTTCTTTTTACTCTTGGTTTTTATTACCAAAGAGGCACGTAATCAGGATATTCCGCTGAAAATTCCTGGCGTATTTTGGGTGAGTACATTCGTAATTATTGCCAGTAGCCTGACCCTGCAAGGAGCCAATAAAGCTTTTAAAGAAGAGCGTTTTCGCAGTTATCGCCTCAATATCAGTCTGACGCTTGTGGCGGGAGTATTGTTTATTGTATTACAGGGACTTGGGTGGCAAAAGATGCTCTCGGCAGGTATTACGATGAGCAATAATACAGGCGGAATGTTTATTTATGTACTTTCGGGGCTGCATATTTTGCATACGCTTGGCGGGCTGATTGCGTTGGCGTCGGCCAATAAAGATGCGTTCCAACGCATGCAGTATGTCGATTCGTTTGTTTATAGCGTAAACCCACCTAACCAACTGAAAATCAAGCTAATAAGTATTTATTGGCACTTTATAGATATTCTCTGGATTATCCTTTTTCTCTTTTTAGTTTACCATGCTTCATAAAACTCGTGGAATAGTTATTAGCTATATTCGTTATCGAGAAACATCAATTATCGTAAAAATTTATACCGAAAAATTCGGTATTCAGTCTTTTATTGAAAATGGTGTAAGAAGCAGCAAAGGAAAAAACAGAATTGCACTTTTTCAACCACTTTCGTTGCTCGACATGGTGGTTTATCACGATGAAAAGAAAGAACTCCATCGAATTTCGGAGATAAAATCAAGTTTTCCATTTCGCACACTTCCCTACGAAATTCATAAATCGAGTATCGGAATGTTTTTGGATGAAATTTTGAATAAAACGCTGAAAGAACACACCGAAAATGAGCTTTTATTCGATTTTCTTTATCACTCGCTCATTTTTTTAGACCAAACCGAAGAGCATTTCGAGAACTTTCACCTAATTTTCCTGCTTAAATATGCTTTTTTCTTAGGGTTTTCGCCACAAGATTCGAGCGAAATCGTATCGCAATTCAGGGAATTTAATGCCATGATTCCGTTTGATGCTGACTACCAAAAACTCATGAATCAGCTAATTTTGGCTGATTATCAAACGCCCCTACTCATGAGCAGAGGCGTGAGAAATCATTTACTCGAAGTTATTATTGTCTTCTACCAAATCCATTTTGAAGAGTTTGGCGAAATAAAATCGTTGCAGGTTTTGCGAGAAGTACTTAGTTAATGGATAATGAATAATTGAAAATGGAGAATTAAAAAAGAATAAATCATTATCAATTCTCCATTTTCAATTATCAATTAATTCCCCTCATCCACGTAGTCAATAAATTCACGCCATAAGCTGTAGCTGATTTCATTTTGGCGAATTCTGAATCGCCAAAAGCCAAACCTGCAATATCAAGGTGAGCCCAATTGGTGTGGCCATCAATAAAAAACTCTAAGAATTTTGCAGCCGTAATTGCCCCCGCAACTGGTGCCGATGAAAGATTTTTGATGTCGGCCACATCCGAGTTCATCATATCTTTATAATCGTCCCAAAGTGGTAAACGCCACAGTTTTTCGCCCGTTTCTTGTCCAATTTCGAGTAATTCATTGGCCAGTTCGTCATTATTCGAGAGTAGTCCAGCGGCAGCATAACCCAAAGCCGCAATACAGTTTCCTGTGAGTGTTGCCAAATCTATGATTACATCTGGTTCAAAGTTTTTCTTGATATAGGCCAATCCATCAGCCAAAATCAATCTTCCTTCGGCATCTGTGTCAATGACTTCAATGGTTTTACCTGAATACGAAGAAATAACTTCGCTTGGTTTTAGTGCATTACCATCAACGCAGTTTTCGGTCGAAGGAATTACCCCAATCAAATGTACTGAGAGTTTTAGTTTTGCAGCCAATTCCATTGCTCCTAAAACTGCTCCTGCCCCACCCATGTCCGACTTCATATAACTCATACTTGCCGAACCTTTGATTGAAAT
>NZ_JBMLRC010000281.1:13093-16489 GCF_049241225.1 Emticicia sp. | reverse complement strand
GTTTTATAAGCTCCAACTTCATATTCGGCCAAACAGATTCCATTGACAATCTGCTCGGTGTGAGCCTCCAAACCTGCCAATTTTAACTTTAAACCAACATTTTTAGGTAATTTTTTCTTTGAATTATAGAAAAATGAACGAAAAACCTTTACAAAATCAATCGCTTTTGGAGCTTTTCCCAGACCTAAAAGATATACTTTTTCGAGTCCTTCGATTGCTCCATACAAAGCCAAAGTTTCTTTTGCTCCTGCCTTAAAATCTTGTTGGAGTGTTTCGGCACTTAGCCCAACGTGTTTAGCAATTTTTGAAAGATTTTCGGCCAATTTCTCATTATTTACCAACGGAAAGATAATGGTTTTGGCAGCGGTATTATTGGCTGTTATGTTGATTTTCATATTCATTTAATTTTAGCCCTCCCTATCGGGTCGGACCGCCGATGCGGAGGGTTGGGTGAGGCTATCAATAAAATAACCATTCAATGGCTTTAGGAAATTCTTGTCCCCAACGTTTTTCGTTATGCTCACCTTTGGGGTCGATTGAAAGTTTGATTTGAATTTTATCAGCATCCCAACCTTGCCCTTCGATAGTTTCCTTCATTTTCTTTACATTCGGAATCATCGCTGCACTTTCTTTTCCGCCACCGTACAAATAAATTTTTGTATCGAGAGGATTGAAAAACTCAATGGCATCGAAATAAATCTTAGGAGAAACCCATAGCGAAGGCGAAAGCACCATCAAACGGCCAAATGACTCAGGGTACATCAATCCAGCATAAATGCTAATCAAACCACCCATCGAACTTCCACCAATTCCTGTAAATTGTCGCTCGGTTTTGGTGCGATAATTGGCATCAATATAAGGTTTTAGATTACGGACAATAAAATTGGCGTATTTCATGCCTAAACCTTTCCCTTTTTTCTCGACCGTGTAAGGAGAATATTCATTGAAACGCTCTTCTTCACCGTGTTCGATGGCCACGATAATTACATCGCCCAATTCTTTTTTTGCCAGAAGCGAAAGACGTTTATCAATTTCCCAATTTCCATAACTTGACCCTTTCCCAAAAAGATTTTGGGCATCTTGCATATACAATACAGGATAATGTTTATCAAGATTTTGGTCGTAATCGTGCGGGAGAAGAATATAAATTTTCCGTGTTTTCCCCAGTTGCGGAATCTCGAATTTCTCAGAAACGACCTGCACTTTTGGCATGAGTTTCTTGATGAATGCCGTAGAGCCATCTTGTCGCCAATAAGGCACAAAATCAGCGTAGTGTCCCGATAAACTTTCAATTACTCGATTGCTCGGTGCATTTCCGTAAGTATCTAACTCAACAAAATCCCAGCCACCACGTGTATATTTATACTCTATTTTTTCGGGAAGTGTTACTTCTGGGGCGAATGTAAATTTGTACTTTCCCTTGCTCACACGTTTCATTTCAAAATCTGATACATCGGGATTCCATTCGCAAAAATTACCTGATAGATACACAGGTCGTTCGTCGTCGACAGGGGTTGTCAACTCTAAACTCAACAAATTTCGGTTACTCATTTTTACTTTTTTAGTGGTACGTAAGTGTAAGTAAGAAATAAAACACATTACACTTACAGAATGTTCCAGCAATCTACCTACTGAATGTACCATTATAACTCAGATTCACTTTAACAATGCCTTTTGAGGCTAAATGACTTGACAATTTTAAACAAAAACTCTAATATAAAAACATGAGAGCTATAGAAATTTAGCGAAAACACAAAAAAATCTTACATTCTAAAACTATAAAACAAAAATGGTGATGCTTTTTTGAAAACATCACCATTTTAAAGTATTAATACTTATGTACTTATCTGTATATCAGACTAATGCAGCCCATAAAATTTCGACTGGGTGCAATGCCTTTCGGCCAGTACCATCGTGAATTTGGTGGCGACAGCTCGTGCCTGGGGCAGCAATAATCACTTCTTCGGGTTGTTTTCTGACCGTTGGGAAAAGCACCAGTTCGCCGATTTTCATCGAAAGTTCGTAATGCTCTTTTTCGTAACCAAACGAACCCGCCATTCCGCAGCAGCCCGATGGAATAAGATGCACTTCGTAGTTTTTGGGCAACGAAAGAATCTTTTTGGTTGGTGTAAGCGAAGCAACCGACTTTTGTTGGCAATGTCCGTGTAGTTTAATCAAACGTTTTTCGCTGGTAAAGCTATCAGTCGTAATGCGTTTAGCGTCAATCTCACGAGCAATAAACTCATCAATCATCAAGGCGTTTTTGGCCAGTTTTTTGGCAGCTTCTATCAAATTTTCATCAACTAAATCGGGATATTCATCTCTGAAGGTCAGAATAGCCGAAGGTTCGATACCGATGATTGGCGTTTCTTCGGTCACAACGTCTTTCAGCAATGCCACATTCTGATTGGCCAATTTCTGAGCATCTTTCAACATTCCTTTCGATAAATACGCACGCCCAGAATCAACGTGATTAGGAATAATCACTTCATAGCCAAGTTTATTGAGCAAATCGAGTGCTTTTTTACCAATTTCAACATCATTGAAATTCGTAAATTCATCACAGAATAAATATACTTTTTTCGCTGATTTTGAAGCCGTTTTCTCCGAATTTTTATACCATTGTTTGAGCGTGTTACTGCTCAAAAGTGGCATTGTTCGCTCAGGGTGGAAGCCAATTACACGATTGGCAATCTTACGCAAAGGAGCATTTCCTAAAACCAAATTATAAGCCCACGGCACATAAGATGCAATATTGCTCATTTTTGAATAATTGCCAATCAACCACGAACGCATCGGTAAGCCATTTTGCTCATGATAATGTTGCAAAAACTCCATTTTCAGCTTCGCCACATCAACATTCGACGGACATTCTGATTTACAGCCTTTACAAACCAAACACAAATCCATCACTTCTTTAACCTCTTTGCTATCGAAACGATTGATTTTTTCTGAGTTGGTCAGCACCTCACGCAAAATATTAGCTCTGGCACGAGTGGTATCTTTTTCGTTACGAGTGGCCATATAACTCGGGCACATCGTTCCACCGCTCAATTCGGTTTTGCGGCAATCGCCCGAGCCATTGCACTGTTCGGCGTGTTGTAAAATATTCTGATTATTGAATCGGAATACAGTTTTAAATTCTGGCACTTTGTGGTCGGCCTCGTAACGAAGAAATTTATCCATCGGAGGCGTGTCAACAATTTTATTTGGGTTGAAGATATTTTGTTCGTCCCAAACCTTTTTCAATCCTTTAATTAAAGCGTAATTCTTCTCGCCAATCTGCTGACGAATAAATTCACCACGCAAACGCCCATCGCCGTGTTCGCCCGAAAGCGAACCTTTATATTTTTTTACTAAAGTCGAAATCTCTTCGGCAATCAATCTAAACTGGCG
>NZ_JBMLRC010000281.1:0-12993 GCF_049241225.1 Emticicia sp. | reverse complement strand
CTTTATATTTTTTTACTAAAGTCGAAATCTCTTCGGCAATCAATCTAAACTGGCGGTGTCCTTCGGCAGTTTTTAGATTAATAATTGGTCGGAGGTGAATCTCTCCCGAGCCTGCGTGGGCATAATGTACCGACGACATACCGTTTTTAGTCAGAATCTCATTAAATTCTCTGATAAAATCGGGCAAATCATTTACATCGACGGCCGTATCTTCGATAACAGCAACAGCTTTTTCATCACCTGGAAGGTTCGAAAGTAGTCCTAAACCTGCTTTGCGAAGTGTCCAAATCTTTTTGGTGTCTTCACCAAAAAGAATCGGAAAATGATAGCCCAAACCAGCGGCACGCATTTCGGCTTCCATTTCGGTTGCACGAGCCTTTACTTCTTCAATATCATCGTTTGAGAGTTCTACCACCAAAATTGCCCCTGGGTCGCCTTGTACAAAGAAACGGTTTTGGCTTTGCTCTTTGTTTTCTTTCGTACACTCTAAAATATAATGGTCGATTAACTCTACGGCCGTAGGCTTATATTTGAGAGCAATAAGGTTTGCTCGAAGCGACTCATCTACCGAATTGACATGCACACAAACTAAACCTTGTACTTTTGGAGGAAGCGGATTTACATGAAGTTTGATTTCGGTGATAAACATCAAAGTTCCTTCCGAACCAGCAATCAATTTACAAAAATTAAACGCTCCACCCGAAGCCACACCTGCCAATGGTGGCGTTTTGATAGTTGCTTGCCCTTGAGTAGTAAAAACTTCGGTTTCTAAAAGCTCATCAATGGCATAGCCCGTATTCCGACGCTCGATACTCATTTTCGGAAACTCCTTACGAATTTCGTTTTGATTATCGACATCACTCAAAATACTATTAATATGATTATAGATACGTCCTTCGAGCGAAGTGGTATCGTTTAATTTTTGTTTAAATTCATCAATACTTAAATTCTTGAACTCTACAAAAGAGCCATCGCTTAAGAAACCTTTCACTTCCATCAAGTGATTGCGAGTACTTCCGTAAACGACTGAATTAGAGCCACATGAATTATTACCAACCATTCCACCAATCATGGCACGGTTGGCCGTTGAAGTTTCTGGGCCAAAGAATAAGCCGTTTTGTTTCAAGAAAAAATTCAATTCATCACGCACAACTCCTGGTTCTACTCTTACCCAGCGTTCTTCTTTGTTTAGTTCAAGTATTTTTGTAAAAGTGCGAGATACATCAACGACAATACCGTTACCCACCACTTGCCCAGCCAAGGATGTACCAGCAGTACGAGGAATTAAGGAAGTATTATTTTTACGAGCAAAAGCTATCAATTTCTGAATGTCGGACTTATCTTTTGGAATAGCTACCGCCAAAGGCATTTCTCGATAAGCCGAGGCATCAGTTGCATACAAAGTACGCATGACATCATCCAGATAAAGTTCTCCAGCCAACTCTTTGGCCAGTTGCTGTAATTGTTGATTAATCATTTATTATCAAAGTTTTTGAATTTTTCAAAGATATTGTTTTTTAAGCTCAGTCTCAAAAAACAATATCTATAAATATTTTATCTTTAAAAAGTACAAATTTGACTCAAAGCAGTCAATTCGTCATGAATTAATTTAGTTGTTGACTTTGAAGTAATAATTGATGAGTAAAATTGGATTACAAAATTACGACTAAAAACCTAAAGCTATATTGTTTTTGTACAATTTTTAAAAATTGAATTATTCAAAGAAGTTTTATTTTTTGATATAATTTTTTGGACTTTATATATTTCTTTTTGTAATTTTGGGAGTTAATTAGAAAAATAATTCAACGTTTTCTAAACAAATTTCTATATCATGCCGTTAGACTCGTCAAACTATTGATATATTGATCAAAATAAAACTAGAGAAGTGTGAATTATTTTTTAAGTTAAATTAATTATTTATTAATCTTTCTTTAATTACAACCTATGATGAAGTCCTACCAAGTGGGTCGCTATATTGGGCGACTATCGGCTGGTGTGAAAAAATCTATTTTCACAATCGCTGCAATGCTGTTAACATCACTCTATTTCACTGTGATGGCACAAGATGTAACTGTTTCGGGTACGGTAAAAGGTGCTGATGGCAGCGGTTTGCCAGGTGTTACAGTACAAGCAAAGGGTACAACTAAAGGTACTCAAACTGGCATAGATGGTTCTTACAAACTAGCTGGTGTTCCTAAAAATGGCACACTAGTATTTAGTTTTGTAGGTATGGAAACTAAAGAAGTTGCAGTCGGTAACAAAACTGTTGTTGATGTAACTTTAGTTGACGACACAAAAGCTCTTGAAGAAGTTGTTGTGGTTGGTTATGGTACTGTTAAGAAAAAAGATGCAACTGGTGCAGTAAATGCAATCGGTTCAAAAGATTTCCAAAAAGGTATCGTAACATCTCCTGAGCAATTAATGCAAGGGCGTGTAGCGGGTGTGCAAATTACACAATCAAGCGGTGAGCCTGGTGGTGGTATCAACGTACGTATACGCGGTACGTCTTCGGTATTTGGTGGTAATAACCCATTATTCGTAATTGATGGTGTGCCTTTGAGTGGCGATAACGTTTCTGGTGATGCTCAAACAAGTGGAATTGGTCGTCAGCCGGCAAGAAATCCATTGAATTTCATGAACCCAGATGATATCGCTTCAATTGACATTTTGAAAGATGCTTCTGCAACTGCTATCTACGGTTCTCGTGGAGCAAACGGTGTTGTTTTGATTACAACTAAGAAAGGAAAAGGAAAAGGAACGTTGGAGTACGGATACTCACATGGTTTTAGCTCAATTACTAAAAAATATGACTTATTATCTGCTGCTGAATATGTAGCTGCTGGTGGTCAGAACAAAGGTGGCTCAACAGATTGGCAAGATGAATTGTTCAGAACAGGACAAACAAGCCAACATAATCTTGCTTTTGGTGGTGGAGATGCTTCTGGTAGCTATCGTTTCTCTTTAGGTTACTTAAACCAAGAGGGTATCATCTTAAAATCAGCTATGAAACGCTACAGTGTTGGTTTTAGTGGTAACAAGAAATTTATCAATGATAAATTGACCATCGGAACCAACTTAAGTATGGCAAATACATTAGATACTGGTGTTCCGATTTCTGAAAACTCTGGTTTTGAAGGTGACTTATTGGGTGGTATCTTAAAGTCAAACCCAACTCAACCAATCTATACTACTGATGCAACTGGCAAGCAAGTATTCAACCAACCTGGTAATACTGAGCCGAATCCATTAGCTTTTGCTATGTTGTCTCAAGATAACACAAACACTTTGCGTGCATTAGGTAATATCAATGCTGAGTTACAAATTATTGAAGGTTTGAAATTCAAAACTGTATTAGGTTTTGATAAATCTCTTTCTTCAAGAAAATCGGCTTACTCAAGCGATTTAGTTGTAACTGGTATCGGTGGAATTGGTCGTGCATATGTGAATGACATTGAAACAGATAATCAATTGTGGGAAAACTACTTCACATATGACAAAGAATTTGGTAAAACATCATTCAACGCTTTATTAGGTTATTCATACCAAAGCTTTGATCGTTATTCAAAAAGTATTGCTGCTGCAAACTTCCGTACTACTGACTTAGATTTGATGATTAATAACATAGCCGCTGCGAACGCTGGTAAATTTGGCAGTAATGTTATCAACAACTCAAGCTCAGAAAAAGATGAATTACAGTCATACTTTGGTCGTGTTAACGTAAATCTTTCAAGCAAATATTTATTGACTGGAACTTTACGTATTGATGGGTCATCTAAATTTGGTGGTAATAATAAATATGGTGTATTCCCTTCTGGTGCATTCAAATGGAAATTGATGGAAGAGTCTTTCATTCCTAAAAATGTATTCTCTGATCTAGCTCTCCGTGTAGGTTATGGTGTTACTGGTAACCAGTCTATCCCTCACAACCTATATGACCGTCGTGACAGATATTCAGGATGGGGAATCAACCAAGGTGGTGATAACATTGAAGGTGGTGGTTTAAATGCTGTTGCATTTAATAACCCTAACTTGAAATGGGAAACTACTTCTGCCTTAAACGTTGGTTTAGACTTCGCAATCTTGAACAACAAATTGTCAGGTAATATCGAATTCTATCAGAAAAACACCAAAGACTTATTATTCTTAGTTGTTTCGGCTCAACCAGCTCCAACACCATTCTCTTGGAAAAACTTAGATACAGATATCCAAAACCGTGGTGTTGAATTAGGCTTGAACTACGCTGCTATCGATGGTAAAGATTTCGGATGGGAAGTATTAGCAAATGCTGCTTTCAACAAAAACTTGGTTAAAAACTTATCAGGTGTTTATGATACAGGTGAAATCAACGGACAAGGTTTAACTGGTGCATTTGCTCAACGTATTGCTCAAGGACAACCATTGTTTGCTTATTTCTTGCGTGAGTTTGGTGGTTATGACGAAGCTGGTAACTCAATCTACCCAGCGGGTGACTTCCAACAATTCTTAAATGGTAAAAGCCCACTTCCAACGGTAACTGCTGGTTTAACTAACAACTTCCGTTATAAAAACTTTGATTTGAGCTTGTTCTTCAATGGAGTATTTGGTAACTACATCTACTCAAACACAGCAAATGCTTTCTTCACAAAAGGTTCATTTGCGAATGGTCGTAACGTAACTAAAGACGTTGTAACTACGAAAGAAGGTC
This sequence comes from Emticicia sp., assembly GCF_049241225.1. Lineage (NCBI taxonomy): Bacteria > Pseudomonadati > Bacteroidota > Cytophagia > Cytophagales > Leadbetterellaceae > Emticicia > Emticicia sp. Next base: position 8,309 of record NZ_JBMLRC010000281.1, on the reverse strand, counting down.
CATTAAATGCTCCTGACGTTTCAACACGTTTCTTAGAAAAAGGTGATTTCGTTCGTTTACAAAACTTGAACTTAGGCTACAGAGTGCCTATGAAGAGTAAAGTATTCTCTAACTTGAAGGTTTTCGTAACAGGTCAAAACTTGTTAACATTTACTAAATACTCAGGTCAAGACCCAGAGGTTAGTACAAACAAATCGATTAATGGTATTCCATCATTCGGTATTGACTACACTGCTTACCCAAGAGCTAAAACTTGGACAATCGGTGCAAACATTTCTTTCTAATTTGTGTTAACAATTCAAAACAATTGAAAAAATGAAAAAAAACAATATTTATAAAATACTTTTAGCAAGCACAGGATTAGCCTTTATGTCGGCTTGTACTGACCTTGTTAATGAAGAGAAAGATTCAATCGTACGTACATCTGCTGGTGGTACTTTTACCCCTGGTGACCCAGCGGCCCTATTAGAATCAGCTTACAAAGATTTAGGTGCATACACTGACCAAGCAAATATTTATGCCTTAGGACAGCATACAACAGCTGAGATGATTCCACCAACACGTGGTGTTGACTGGGGTGATAATGGTGTATGGCGTACACTTGATGCCCACACGTGGGATGCAACTCACTCAGGTATCACTAACGCTTGGAACCAATTGAACCAACGTGTGTTTAAAGCAACTGAGATTATCGCTTCAAACCCGAACGCATCTCAAAAAGCACAGGCACAGTTTTTACGTGCATTCAACATGTTCCATGTAATGGACTATTGGGGACAAGTTCCTTTCAGAGAGGTTACTCAAGGTGTTGACGAATTACCAAAAACGTTGAGTCGCTCAGAAGCTTTTGATTTCATCGTAAAAGATTTAACAGAAGCTCTTCCGAACTTAGCAAAAGTTGGTCCTTCGGCTACAAACGGTGTTGCAAATAAAGCTGCTGCTAATTTCTTATTAGCTAAATTACACTTAAATAAGGCTGTTTACAAAGCTGCTGCACCAGAAGGCCCATACACTTTTGATAAAGCTGATATGGATAAAGTAATTGCTTACGTTGATGCAATCACAGCTGATGGCTATTCATTAGATAAAGATTATTTCAATGCGTTTACTGCGGCTGCTAAAAACGAAACTATCCTCGTTTCATTAGAAGGTTCTGCTCAAAACCGTTGGTTCATGACTTTGCACTATAACCAAAACCCATCTGGTTGGAATGGCTTTACAACATTAGCAGATTTCTACGACAAATTCGAGAAAGATGATCCTCGTATTGGAAAACCAGCCTTAGGAAATGGCAAAGAATTTTCAGGAATTGGCCGTGGTTTCTTGATTGGAAAACAAATCACTGATGCTGGTAAAGATTTGATTGATACTCGTACTCAGAAAGTTTTATCTTTCACTCGTGATGTGCCTTTAGCTGGTGCAGCTACCGACAAAGGTATCCGTGTTATCAAGTATCACCCAGCTGATGCAAGTAAATATATCTTGATGCGTTATGCTGAAGCTGTATTAATGAAAGCAGAAGCACAATTCAGAGGTGGAAACACTGCTGGTGCGTTGACAACAGTTAACTCATTGAGAACAACTCGTGGTGGTAAAGCTCTTGCTTCTTTAACAGCAGATTCAATGTTCGACGAAATCGGTCGTGAATTGTACTGGGAAGGTGGCAAACGTACGGTAGAGGTTCGTTATGGTAAGTTTACAACTGGTACAGGTGTTGAAATTAAAGATGCTTATACTGTATTGTATCCAATCCCATCTTCGGCTATCGTTTCTAACCCGAACTTGACACAAAACAAAGGTTACTAAGAAGATTCTTAGAATATGATTAAACAAAAATGCTCGAAAAATCGAGCATTTTTGTTTTCTAAGCAAAACTAATTCAGTGGTTTAGCCCAAGCCATTTGTATCAAAGATTAATTATGAAATCGTATATTTACATTGTTGTTATTATTTTTTCGATTTTCTACTCTTGCTCTTCTCCACAAAAATCAGATAAAACAAATATTGATAGGATTTATAACAGCCTGAAAGACGGCCAAACTAAAGCGATTATCAAGATTGATGGAAAGGAGTTTTATCAGAAAGAAAGTATTTTTAGTTGTGATATTATTGCAGATAATGGTTTTCTGAGAGCTAATTTGTTTGACCAGTTTGAGAGTAATATTGTCTTGAATTTTGGTACAGAACGATGGCACGCTACTAAACCTTATGTACTGAGATTACAAAAAGACCAGCAAATTGAAGGTGGAATAATGATTGGCCGAATTGCCGACAAAGAAAAACGCACTGGCGAAGGTTATCTAATGACCGAAGGAGAAATTACACTTGAATCATTTTCTAAAGAAAGGTTCGTAGTAACAGTAAACGGAAAAGTTGGTAAATTTGAAGCACAACTAACGCCTGAAAAATGGCATGACGTCGAGGCAATTATTATTTCAAAAAAACCAAAGACTACTTTAGTCAACCTAAAAGAAGAAGGTTTGTATTTCTAACTTTCGACTTAATACTTTAAAAACCTGTGATGAAACTTACAAAAAACTTACTTTTTTTATTCGTTACTTCATTTTATCTGATTTCTTGCTCGAAAAAAAATGAAGATGCTCTATTTGAGCTAAAGGATGAAAACGAGACAGGGATTTCGTTTGAAAACACCGTAACGAATAAAGAAGACTTCAATATTTTTAGCTACCGAAATTTCTACAACGGTGGTGGCGTGGCCGTTGGCGATATTAACAACGATGGTTTACAAGATGTTTTCTTTACCTCAAATATGGGTTCAAATAAACTCTACATGAATAAAGGAGGCTTCCAATTTGAAGATATTTCTGAAAAGGCTGGCATTGCCAATCAGAAAAAATGGAGTACTGGCGTGGTGATGGTAGATATCAACAACGATAATCTGCTCGATATTTATGTCTGTAATGCAGGTTATCAGTCAGGTATTGGGCAAGAAAATGCCTTGTATATCAATAACGGTAACTTGACTTTTACGGAATCGGCTAAAAAATATGGCCTTGACGAAAACGGTTATACAACGCACGCTGCATTTTTCGATTATGACCTCGATGGCGATTTAGATTGCTACATTTTGAATAATAGCTTTATTCCAGTCAATACGCTCAACTACGATAATAATCGTGACCTCCGTGCCGAAGATTGGCCTGTGAAAGATTTTCTGAAAGGAGGTGGCGATAAATTGATGAAAAATGACAACGGTTTTTTTCACGATGTGAGCAAAGAGTCGGGTATTTATAGTAGTTTGATTGGCTTCGGTTTGGGCGTTACGATTGGCGATGTAAACAAAGATGGCTACCCAGACATTTATGTTTCCAATGATTTTTTTGAGAAAGATTATTTATATATCAATCAAAAAGACGGGAAATTTAAAGAAGAAATCGAGCAGCGAATGCAACACCTAAGCACAGCTTCGATGGGTGCCGATATGGCCGATATTAATAACGATGGCTATCAAGAAATCTTCACTACCGAGATGCTCCCAAGAGATGAAGTTAGATTAAAAACAAACGCTTCGTTTGATAATCACTACATCAATAATCTAAAAAAACAGAAGGGTTTCTACAACCAATTCATGCAAAATTGCTTGCAGCTCAATAACCAAGACGGCACTTACAGCGAAATTGCGTGCCTAAGCGGAGTGGCTGCCAGTGATTGGAGTTGGGGAGCTTTGATGTTCGATGCCGATAATGATGGTTTCAATGACATATATGTGTGTAATGGCATTTATCACGATGTAATCGACCAAGATTTTATTGATTTTTTTGCCAATGATTTATCAAAAAATGCCATCAATCAAGGCGAAAGAAAACGTTTCGATGAAATCATCAAAAACATGCCTTCTCGCCCAATTATTAATAATTTCTTTCATAATAGAGGCAAAACCGATTTAAGATTTGATGAAGAAGCCGAAAAATTTGGTTTTACACAACCTTCGTTTTCAAATGGTGCAGCCTATGCCGATTTAGATAATGATGGAGACTTAGATTTGGTAGTCAACAATGTCAACCAAAAGGCTTTTGTATATCAGAATAAGTCTGAAAAATTAAAAAATCATTTCCTAAAGATAAATCTCAAAGGCGAAAATCAAAATACATTCGCTATTGGCTCAGAAGTAACGATTTTTAGCCAAAATCAAGTAATAACACGTTATTTGATGCCTTCAAGAGGCTTTCAGTCGAGTTGCGAATACCCGCTTACGGTTGGTTTAGGAGCAAATAATAAAGTAGATTCGGTACGCATCAAATGGTACGATGGACGAGTATCGGTACTGAAAAATCCGACGATAGACAAAAGCCTTGTGGCTTCGATTAAAGATGCCAAACCAGCACAGTCTTTACCAGAACCAACACCTGCTAAACCATTTTTCCAAGCCGTTAATGTGGCATTAGATACTCATGTTGAAAATCAATACGAAGACTTCTACGACGAGCGAAACATTCCAGTAAAATTATCGGCCGAAGGCCCGAAAGCTGCCATTGGTGATGTAAACGGCGACGGCAAAGACGATGTATATATTTGTGGTGCTACCCTCCAAGCAGGGCAACTTTATATTCAGCAAGGTGCGGGTTTCAAGAAATCGGCTCAAGCAGTATTCGAGCAGTTTAAGTATCATGAAGATACCGCAGCAGAGTTTTTTGATGCTGACCGTGATGGCGATTTAGATTTGTACGTAGGTTCGGGCGGAAACGAAGTCCCAGCAGGAGATAGAGGTCTGGATGACCGACTATATATAAACGACGGAAAAGGTAACTTTACGCACAAAGCGAATGCACTACCTCGCGATGGCACAAATACCGCAGTTGTTGTGCCTTTCGATTACGACAAAGATGGTGATTTGGATATTTTTGTAGGGAGCCGAAGTCAATCGAAACAATATGGTTTGAGTCCGAAAAGTTTTGTGTTTCAGAATGACGGAAAAGGTAATTTCAGCAACGCAACCCCAAAAGAACTAGCAGAAGTGGGAATGGTGCGTGATGCCACTTGGCAAGACCTCAACGGCGATGGACAAAACGAACTCATCGTTGTAGGAGATTGGATGTCGCCTGTGATTGTTACCTACAAAAACAAGCGTTTTGAGCAACTCACTTCTGGACTTGAAAATCTAAACGGTTTCTGGGGAAGAGTGGAAGCCGTTGATATTGATAATGACAAGGATTTGGATTTGGTGCTGGGAAATTCGGGTGACAACGTCATGTTTAAAGCCAATGCCGAAAACCCGCTGAAAGTTTGGGTGAGCGATTTCGATAACAACGGAATTATTGACAAAATCCTCACAAAAACAGTTGACGGAGAAGATAAAACAATTTTTTTGAAGCGTGAAACGATGGAGCAGTTCCCTTTCTTGAAAACCCAAAACCTCAAACATTCAGAGTTTGCCACAAAATCAATCTCAGATTTATTTGATAAAAATATTCTGAGTAAAGGCGTAGTAAAGAAAGTAGATTTTCAGCAGTCGTGCGTGGCTATTAATGATGGCAAAGGTGGTTTCACGGTAAAAGAACTACCAGTTGAAGCACAGTTTTCGTGCATCAATGCAACTTATTGCGTTGATTTGAATAATGATGGCTTGAAAGACATTATTTTGGGTGGAAACAATCATAATTTCACGCCACAATTTTCTACACTCGATGCTTTCAAGGGTAAAATTTTATTAAATACGGGCAAAGGCAATTTTAAGGCAGTTTCAGACAGAAACAGTGGTTTTAGGGTGGATGGAGAAATGAAACAAATTGCCCCGATTAATATTAATGGCAAGCGAAGTTTCATCATTTTAGTAAACAATTCGACGCCAAAGGTTTTTAGCTTACAATAGCCAAAACCTCGCATGGCTCGCTATTAATCATTAATCGACATGCAACAAATAGGAACATTCGTAGCAAAATTTCAGCACTGGTCAGTCATTGTTTTTTTACTGACTACCTGTCAGGTATTTTCGCAGAGTGCGGGTAGTTACGTAAGTGTTTCGGAAACCACCAAAGGGCTGAGAATAAAAGGAACAACGGGCGATTTGTTTATCCAACAATTTTCGCCCGATATTTTTAAAGTTCAGTTGCTGAAAAGTGGTCAGGCATCTTATGATAGCTCGGCTTCTGTGGTATTAAAACCGCAGGGTTTTACGCAAAAAATCAATGAAAGTGCTACGAAATTTGAAATAATTAGCTCAAAATCAATACTCGAAATCAATAAATATCCTTTGAGAGTAAGCCTAAAATCGGGCAATCAGACGAAGATTTCGGAAGAACGAGGCATTGGCTTTGGTAAAGATTCGGTTTATTTTTCTTTCAAGATAAACCCAAGCGATGTTTTTCATGGTACTGGCGGACGTTTCTCCGAAATTAATCTCAACCGCAAAGTTCTTGATTTTAAAAATACCTATCGAGGCGGCTACTACGATGATGGTTTCGGCCTAACTACGGGTTTATCGCAGAGTATTAATCTTCCTTTCATTGTTTCATCACAAAAGTATGGTTTATTACTTGATGGAAGCCTGCCAGGCGATATGCGAATGTATGTAGGAGCTCAAGACTCTACGCAGCTAAATGTTGAAATAAGTAGCACAGGAAATTGGGCGTATTATTTCATTAATGGCGAGTCGAACGACGAAATTCTTAAAAATTATACACTTCTTACTGGCCGCCAGCCTTTACCTCCGAGATGGGCCTTGGGATATTTACAGTCGAAGTTTGGTTATAAATCTGAAACTGAGACAAAAGATGTACTAAAAAAACTCCAAAACGAAGGTTTTCCTGTCGATGCGATGATTTTGGATTTATATTGGTACGGTGATGGCACGACTATGGGAAATTTTGACTGGGACAAAACCAAATGGCCAAATTCGACCCAAATGATTAAGGATTTTGCCGCAACTGGTGTGCAGACTGTACTTATCAACGACCCGTATGTCACCACAAAATCTTTCAATTATAAACTGGCCGACTCTTTAAATTATTTCGCCAAAAATGCCAACACTAATCGTGCAGGACAAATAACGATGTGGAACGGAACAGTTGGTTTGCTGGATATTTTTAATCCAAATACCCAAAAATGGGTTTGGCAAAAAATGAAAGCGTTGACCAGTCAAGGCGTAAGTGGTTTTTGGAGCGATAAAAACGAACCCGAAAATCACCCGTCAAATTTTCTACATGCCAACGGTTCGGCCAACGATGTACATAATCTTTATGGGCTGGCTTGGGCTAAGAATATTTATGATAATTATGCCATTGACTTTCCCGAAAAACGAGTTTTTAATCTCAGCAGGTCGGGCTATATTGGCTCGCAACGCTACGGAGTTTTGCCGTGGAGTGGCGATGTACTGCGAGTTTGGTCGGGTTTGAGATACCAAATTCCGATGATGCTACATTCAGGTTTTTCGGGTTTGGCCTATATGCACTCCGATACAGGTGGATTTGCAAAAAGCCCCGACCAATCAGAAAAAAATGAAGAATTGGACGTTCGTTGGTTACAATTCTCTACTTTTTCACCTATTCTACGCTCGCACGGACTTCGTTTCAGCACCGAACCTTATAATCTCACTCAGCCTTTCTATAATATTTCAAAGCGTTATATCAAGCTGCGTTATGAGTTATTGCCATACTTGTATTCTTTGGCTTACAGAAACAGTACAACTGGCCGACCGATTTGTATGACGATGGATTATTTTGATTTGAGCAAAACTAACGGGAATATTGAAGACCAGTATTTCTTTGGCGAAAATCTGGTTGTTGCTCCAATATTAATTCACGGAATGCCGCTGCGGAAAGTGATTTTACCCAAAGGAAAATGGTTTAATTTCTGGACAAACAAGCTCTACAATGGCGAAACCAATGTTTTTGAGAATGTCACGATTGATAATATTCCAGTTTACGCTCGTGCGGGAAGTATAATGCCAATGGCCAAGTCGGCCAAAAGTTCAACCAGTTTGTATTCTTCCGATAGTTTGGTTGTTCGTTATTATCAAGATATTTCGGTGCCGAGAAATAACTTCACGGTTTTTCATGATGATGGAAAAGACGCCAAAGTCTTGCAAAATATGCGTTATGAATTGCTGAGTTTTTCGGGCAAAACCGCCACCGACAGTGTTCAAATCGAAGCAACTCGTACGCAAAACTATGCAGGTACGCTGGCCAGTCGTTCGCTCACGTATGAAGTTATCAATCTGACCTCAATTCCGAAATCAGTTAGTGTCAATAAGCAAAGCATTACACTTGTTTTTAAAGAATCTGATTTTAATAAAGATAATTTGGCTTTTTATGACACCGAACGGAAATTGCTGAAAGTCAGAACACTGTGGG
>NZ_JBMLRC010000280.1:0-1394 GCF_049241225.1 Emticicia sp. | reverse complement strand
TTAATACTTAAACGGTTTTCCGCCAGCCAAAACTTCTTGATTTTTTGCATCGAAAGTTACTTTCAAGCCTGTGCGATATGCTGCATTCGACATGATTGTAGCGATTGAGTGCGAATAACCCGCTTCTATTGGAGCGTGAGGCGTTTTACGGCTACGTACACATTCCATCCAGTTCTTGATGTGATTGAATGTCAATGGGTCGCCACCAGTGTTTGCACCTGACTCAACTTTTTGTCCTTCAAGTTTAATTTTTGGCAATAAGTTAGCCTTCAAACCCATTGCTGAGGCTTCACGCTCACGTAAGCCACCAGTATCCGAAATCTCGTTAGTGTCAAGGTTAATCATACCGCCATTTGAGTAGTATAATTCTTTTGTATCACCCGCAGCGTTTGAGAAACGACTTGTGAACTGTACTTGGAAGCCAGTAGAAGGGTCGTTTATTGGGCCGTAATCGAATACTACTGTTAACGTATCGGCGTTTGTACGGCCATCTTTCCATTGATAAATTCCACCGTTGGCAACTACACTACGTGGGTGTGGCAAGCCCGAGAACCAGTGAACTGTATCAATTTGGTGGCTCATCCATTGGCCTGGGATACCCGAAGAATAAGGCCAGAATAAACGATATTCTAAGTATTTACGTGGGTCGAACGGAACCATCGGACGATTCATCAAATAGCGTTTCCAATCAACATCCGATTCTTTCAAGTCTTTTACCAATTCTGGTCTTCTCCAACGACCTGGTTGGTTTACGTTCCACATTAATTCAACCATTACGATTGGACCAAATTTACCAGATTTAATGAAATCTTCTGCCGCAAAGTAATTTTCTCCACTACGGCGTTGTGAACCAATCTGTACGATTTTACCTGACTCTTTTACTGCTTTCAATACCGCACGGTTATCTTCCATTGTTTCGGCCAATGGTTTTTCGGTGTAGGTATCGCAACCTGCTTTTACCGCCTCGATTGTGTGCAAAGCGTGTTGAAAATCGGCAGTTGAGATAAATACGGCATCAACCATTTTAGAGTTGTAAAGTTCTTCGTTATTACGGAAAACCTTCACATCACTACCCAATTGCTTATCAAGATAAGCTTTTCCTTCTTCACGACGGCGATTCCACAAGTCAGAAAGTGCTACCATTTCAAAGTTCATACCTTTTGAAAGCTCTTTGAATGGCCCTACGTGTGAGGCACGGTGGCGGTCAGAGAAACCTACGCAACCTACACGAACACGGTCATTTGCACCGATGATTTTGCCATAACTTTTGGCCGAAAAACTGCCTGTTGGTTTTGCAAAAGCAGAGCCTCCAACGGCTACCCCCGCACTTGCAATAACCGATTTGATAATAAAATCTCTACGAGTTGTCATAGTTTTATACTGATTGAATATTT
>NZ_JBMLRC010000279.1:0-2357 GCF_049241225.1 Emticicia sp. | reverse complement strand
GTCTTAGTCCATCTTTTAACCATGATTGGCACTGACCGAATACGTTGGTTTTCCACTCTTTGTGGCTGTTTACGTATTTCTCAATGTCGGGCTGCATACGGTCGAGTGGCAAATACCAGTTTTTGGTACTTTTCATGATAGGCTTCGAGCCAGAGAGCGTCGAACGAGGGTTTTTCAACTCAGTTGGCGAGAGTGTCGAACCACATTTTTCGCATTGGTCGCCGTAAGCATTGGGGTTTGCACAAGTTGGACACTCGCCCACGATGTATCTATCAGCCAAAAACTGTTGAGCTACTTCATCGAAGTATTGCTCGCTGGTTTCTTCGTCGAAATAGCCTTTATCGTACAACGTCGTAAAAATTTCTTGCGAGTTTTTATGATGCGTTTGGTTGGACGTGCGAGAATAAATATCGAATGAAATACCAAAATCAGCGAAAGATTTTTTGATTTGTTCGTAATAGAAATCAACAACTTCCTGAGGTGTTTTTCCTTCTTTACGGGCTTTTACTGTAATTGGCACGCCGTGTTCGTCAGTACCACTGATAAAGGCCACATCAGCCCCTTTCGAGCGGAGATAACGCACGTAAATATCAGCAGGGATGTAGCAGCCAGCCAAATGCCCAATGTGAATAGGGCCATTGGCATAAATCAAAGCGGCCGTAACGGTATATTTTTGCGGAGTTTCGGTCATATCTTCTTTAGTATTCAAAAATTATTGTGCAAAGTTACGGTATTGCTACATAGAAACGAAAAACCCCTCAAAAGTTTTTGTTTTTGAGGGGGAGAGTGCTGTTCAAAAAACAACTCAGACCTATATTTATTTCAGAATCTTTTTATCAAGGCTTTATTAATGTCCCAATTACATTGGTTAAAATTCTCTATCATAAGAGGGTAATTCAAAGTCAAATAAATATTTCAAATCAACTTTTAATGTTCTGACCAAAACAAAAATTGTGCTTAAACTTGTATTTAAGACTCCTCGCTCAATTCTGCCTATTTGACTTAAAGAAAGACCACAAGAATATGCCAGCTCTTCTTGTGTAAAGCCTTTCTCCAATCGGACTTCTCTGAGACGTAGTCCGAATTTTATGATGCCCTCTTTGTCTCGCAGATATTTCACGACACAAAAAACTACACCGTTTAATAAATATATTAGAGCAAATTTGCCTTATCAAAAACTAATACTTTAGTTTAATTCAATAAATTCACTTTAATAACCAAAATAATGAAAATCAAGCACAAAAAAAGCGTAGTTTTATTCGGTTTACTGGCATTCTTAACATTATTTTCTTATTCATGTCAAAATGAAGAGATTAATGAGGTTGGCGATGTTCAAAATAACTTGGATATCAGCCAGAGTAAAAATAGTATTTCACAGAAATATTCTGTTGATTTGGATGAGATTTTACTCAAGATAATAAATTCCAAAGGTTTTTTAGCTTTTGAAAAAGCGAATAGTGATTATGAGAGTATAAAACTCAAAAAAGGTAACAATTCGAAAGAAGCTTTGACGAAACTACAAAACATAAAAAGTGAAGCAGATTATGAAAAATTTGTAAATGAATATTATCAAAACCCTCAAAAAAAATTAAAACAACGAGAAGTGCTCAAAAATAGTTTTTTGCAATTTTACAATGAGATTCCCGAATTAAAGTCTTTTTCGAAAACAGACTTAAGCTTTACATTAGGAGAAGCTCATGACGCTTACATAAAAGAGAGGAGTAATACATACAAATATAGGTCGATTTTGGATTGTAGGTCAAATTGTCAGCATGGTAGAGATGTAGCAGAAGCCTCAGCAGATAGACAGTTTACAGCTACATCTGCGGGATGTGTATTACTTTCTCCCACCTTATTCGCTTTTGCTGTGTGTGAAGTAGTGGCAGCTTATATTCACGATGACCAGTACGATGTAGCTGAGGATAATTATAATATTTGCGTGGCTGGATGCCCTGCATAAATTAAATTTATAAAAATTTATTTCTATGAAAAAAGTAATTGATTCTAAATGGTTAAGCTATATGTTATTAGCTACACCTTATTTGATGATGGCAATGGGTTACTTGTCATCAAATAAAAATATAATATATGCACTGTACGCTTTATTATGTGTTGCGACACCAATAATACTTTACAAGAATTGGGGAAATAAACAGTATTTTTATAAACTTGCTTTGTTTTCCTTTCTTTCATTACTAATTTATTTTTATGTTGTGCAGAAGTGACACATAGTTTGATAAAATCAAGGTATTTTTCTGAATGCCTTGATTTATTATTTCTTCGTTTCCTCAACTCTCCCTTTTCGGAAACTCGGAGGCATAGATTTATCTTTCTATAAAGCCTTACGCCACAGCAAA
>NZ_JBMLRC010000278.1:27162-34501 GCF_049241225.1 Emticicia sp. | reverse complement strand
TATGAAAAATCAAGCCTCTGTAAGGAAATTCCTGTATCGAATTGAAAGCGTTATATAAATTCAAAACAACACCCGCTAATCGGTTAAATATTTAGTCTGAATTATCTGGTAAGAATGATTCTAACTGGCATATTCGTTGGGAAATTGTTGCTTGCAGCCGTAGGGTTGGTTATAAAGTTTAACCGAAACCGTATTGGCTGCCGAAACCCACACTTGCGAAACTATCAACGGGCCTATGTCTTGGATAAAATTCAGAATAACGTTATCGCCAACGGCTGCACCAGTTGCTGTTACGGTCAAAGTAGTAAAATTATTAGCCGCATAAATAAAACCCATCGTAGTTTCGATACGGATATGTTTTGATAGAGTACCACTCCCAACACCGATACTGCCACCTACCTGCAAAGTATCAGTAACACTCAACGACCCATTTACATTTGCTACTCCACTTCTACTAACCGTAAATTTCCAGTCATCGCCAAGTTTAACCCCGAATCTTTCGGAGTTTGCAGTAGCGGTTTCCATTCCGATAAATGCCCCGTCTGTGGCGTTTATCCCGTTAGTTTGATTATTAAACCAAATACCAGCGTTTTGTGTAGAATGACGGAAACGTCCTACCCCCCCAACTTCGAGCATATCAGCCGAATTAAAAGTAGTACCGATTCTCACTCTTCCATTCAACCATGCAGCGTGTTGATTGGCGTTTTCGCCCCCATAAGCATAAACCCCAAACGCCTGTGTCGAAACAGGTGCGTTTATACTAAAATGTCCTCCATAAGCCACAGCAGTGTTAGTGTTTCCTAAGGTAATTTGTACTGAATTTCCATAGACAAATTGCGAAAAATTACCAATAATTCTGGTTTTTACGCCATGTCCAACAGATGAGACCGTATTAGAACTTGAACTGAGATAGGTATTTACACCAATAATTTCAATATTCCCATTGGTATTATTCAATGTCGTTGCTTGAAAATCTCCTCCGATAGCCATAGCGGAAGCAACTGAGCTGGCAAACACTCTACCCGCCACACCTACACCTATGCCTTGTAAAAGATTTGTACTTCCTGTTACACCCGTTGCATAACTTGAGTTTGATAAATTTGTAGACAACCCCTGCGTTGCTTCCATTGGCTTGGGCAAGCCCCAATAAACCTGCAAAAGTTTTGTTGGCGATATTCGGTGTAGTAAGAGGTACTTCGGACAGAATACCCGTTCGGTAAAATGACTCAACATCTGAACTTCCTGTTCCGCGTGAATAGATTAGACTTTGGGTTCCTTGAAGATTAATTTCAGCTGCGTTTTGTGCAAAACTGTGATTTAATGCAAAGATGGCAGCAAAAAACGTTGATTTCAATATCGTTTTCATAGAGCTTTTTTCTACAAAAATCCGATATTAAACAAAATCAGTCAATCGGATAAATATATGGTTTTGTTAGACAATCTTCTCTTTGAGGGCTTTTACTACTGCCTCCGACTTTGAATTTACGTGCAACTTCTTGTAGATATTGTTGATATGGCTACGCACCGTACCCATACTGATATAGCAATTTGAGGCAATCATTTTGTAGGAATCGCCATTGACAAGGCATTTCAGAATATCGAGTTCACGCTCAGAGAGGTTATTTTCCTTGTTTTGAACAGCTTTTGGTTGATTAAAAAATTCCAAAACCTTACGGGCAATGGCGGGAGTCATCGGTGAACCACCGTTGTAGATTTCGTGGATAGCTTCGATGATTTCGATGATTTTAGATTTTTTCAGCAGATACCCACTTGCACCCGCTTGCAAGGCACTAAAAAGTTTATCTCGGTCTTCAAAAACAGTCAATATCAGAATATTAACTTGCGGATATCGCTCTTTGAGTAGTTTGGTGGCATCAATGCCATTCATCAATGGCATATCAACATCCATCAAAATAACGTCGGGCGTGGCAATTTTGCTATTCTCCAAAATATTTATAGGCGAGTCATAAGCTCCCAAAAAATCAAATTCTTCGGAACTTTGGAGCAAGTGCGTCAGGCTGGTTCGGAGCGTGGCGTTGTCTTCGTATAGTGCTACTTTTATCACGGTCTCGTTCATAATGTTTATGGGTAGCAAAGTGAATATTTTTTTTAGAAAATATCAATCAGATAAATATATGGTTTTTAGATTTCGAAGGCTAATGTAACCTCTGTACCTGAACCAATTTCGCTATTAACCACCAAATTTGCTCCGATTTTCTCCGCTCGCATTTTCATATTTCTTTGCCCATTTCTCACAGTTTCAGCTTCTCTATCAAAGCCCACACCATCATCTTTTACGCTCATTATTAATGACTTACCTTCAATTTTTCCTAAAATCGAAGTATTTTTACATTGACTGTATTTTACCAAATTATTGATGGCTTCTTTCAGAATTAAGTAAATATCACGGCGTTTGCCCATGTCAATACGCAAATTTTCTAATTCGGAGGAAAAATTGAACTGAAAATCAATATCTTTTGATTCAAAAAGTGGAATAGCAAATGATTTCAAACGAGTTTCAAGATTGTTGAAAGAATCATTTTCGGGGTTGATTGTCCAAATAATGTCGTCCATTTTTTCAATCACTTCTCTCGAATCATTGCTCACTTGCTGCATAATTTCTGGCTTAAATTCACCTTTCTTTTTTTGAAATGCTACGATTTCCGATAAAATTGAAATGCTGCTCAGGGTACTACCAATTTCATCGTGGAGGTCGGCCGAAATTCTGTTTCTAAGTTTTTGGTTTTCTTCCAATCGTTTCAACTTATTTCTGTTAATCAGAAAGGCTATTGAAATGATGGCCAACAAAATTGCTAAAATAGTACCTCCTAAAAGAGCATTTCGTTGCCAATTGGCAGTTTTGGCTTCTTCGTTTAAAAGTTTTATTTGGGTTTCTTTTTGTTCGGTTTCGTATTTTGCCAATAAATCTCTCGATAACTCTTCTGATTCAATCTTTGCACTTGAATCTTTCAAAGCATTGTATTCTTTCAATAACTCAAATGCTCTTTTATGATTATTTATCTTTGCATAAAACTCAGCCAAAATGTTAGTACTATATTCTTTATCTGCCAAATCTTCTACTTTTTCATTTAGTTGATAGGCTTCTACCAAATATTTTTCGGCTATAGGATAGTTTTTCTGTTCCATATAATACTCTCCTAAAATTCCTGTGGCAGATTGAAGCCCAACTGGCGACTCCAATTGTCGGCAAAGTTTTTCGTTTTCTAATAAATATGGTTCTCCTTTTTTGGGTTGTCCAAGATTTGCGTATGTTCGCCCAACATTTGAAAGTAAATCGGTTTGCAGCAATAAATAGTTTGCTTTTTTTGCATGAACAAGCCCTTTCAAATAATGAGTAAGAGCTTCTTTTTCTTTGCCCATATCGTCGTACAGATTCCCCATTTTATTTTCTTGAATACCCATACTCTGCTCATCTGCTTTTTTAGTAGCGATTTCCAAGGCTTTTTGAGTATATTTCAATGCTTCTTTTGGTTTTTTGTATGCTTTCAGTACTCCCGAAACCAATCCATAAGGACCTGCATCTAAAAACTTGATAGGAAAATTGTTTTTTTCTTGCAAATCAATGGCTTTCAATGCCAATTCCATAGATTTGTCTTTATTGCCGAGGTTTCTATAAGCCAATGCAATATTGGCAAGCGAAGCTTCTCGTAAATACAAGTTGAGTTTATGTTTCTTTACCATTTCTAAGCATTTTTCATAATTGGCAAGTTCGAGTTTATACTCCGATTTTTGATTATGAATAATTCCTTTTAATAAATAATGAAAATAATAGCCACGACCGTAATTCAATTTTTCAGAAAGCGACAAAACTACTCTATTCAGCGAATCGGCCATTTTATAGTTAGCTTTTTCATAAATCACTTTCAATGTATAAGGCCGTAATGCCCAAATGTAAAGCGTATCTTTAGGTTTTGTTTTTAGGAATGTTACGAGTGAGTCGAAAGTAGTTGGTACTTGGGCTTTCGAGACTGTGGTAAAACAAAGCAAAAAAATGAATAAATATAAAGTTTTCATCGATTTTTTAGGTTAGTATAGTGACATAACTATCTGATGAACAGAAAATTAAGGCAGAAATTTGTGATTACAAAAACAAAAGTAAATTATTGAGAATACGGTATTTATGAGATGAAATAAAATTGCAAAAACAAATATTAAATCATAGCTTTGGAGCCTTAGAAATCATGTAATTTTCATAAATGCAAATACAAACTTTTCAAAACCCAGAGCAATTAGCAACTCATACAGCCAAGTTTATCATTGATTTAGTAAAAACCAAACCTACTGCGACACTGATTTTAACTTCGGGCGATACACCAGTTTTGACATACAAAAAAATAGTTGAATTGGCAAAACCTTCTGATTTTGAGCAAGTTACAATCATTGGTCTTGACGAATGGGTGGGTGTGCCTGCCACAAGCGAAGGCAGTTGCCGATACATCGTAGAAGAAAATTTATTGAAACCACTCGAAATTAATCTTGAACAATATACTTTTTTTGATTCAATGTCAGCAGACCTTGAATCAGAATGCAAACGTGTTGATGAATTACTTTTTAGTAAAGGTGGTGCAGATTTGATAATGGTTGGAGTAGGAGTGAACGGTCATATTGGCTTAAACGAACCTGGGTACAGTTTTGATAACTATTGCCACGTTTCAGAACTGGCTGATGTCACAATTACCATCGGTCAGAAATATTTTAAGGAAATCACCTCCCTTACACAAGGTATCACAATTGGTTTAAAACATCTTTTGGAAGCCAAAGTTGCCATTTTAATAGCAACTGGTGAACGTAAATCTGAGGTTTTAAAACAAACTTTTGACCAAGAACCAAACGTTGGACTTCCATCGACAGTTTTTAAACTTCATACCAATTCTTACGTTTGGGTTGATGAAGCAGCCGCTAAACTTTTATGATGCAGAAATTGATGAGTCAAAAAAAAATAAATTTACTTTTTATAGCTATCACCATATTTTTACCAATTGTATATGGCGTTTTTTTTATTAGAAACTTTTCGATGCCACTATCGGGTGGTGGAGATGTCGATGAATGGGAATACGTGGGTTATTATCTTTCACAACACCTTAGTTTCAAGCCATTTCCGAGTTTAGTTTTTAATCATAATCAAACATTTTATCCTTTTGGTACTACCCAAGTTTTCTCTGACTGGTCGCTCGAAAGCAATTACTGGTTTGCTTTTTTCTACAATAATTTCGGTCATGGAGCTTGGCTAAACTATTACTACATTCTTAGTTTAATCGTTTCATTTTTAGGCTCTTATTTAATTTTAAAAAGAGATTTTGGGCAGACAAAGGCTTTTTTTGTGGGTTTTATAGTAACCTTTTTTAATTTTTATGCCCTCAATAAATACCCCAATCACTACAATCACAGCACAATTCACTGGGCAATTCTGAGCCTTTTTACGGACTTTATTTTAGTTAAACGAATCATTCTCAAAGAAAATATATCTCTAAAATGGGTATATTTAAAGGTATTTATACTTCTGGCTACCCTCGGAATGAATCTGGGTTATATTTGCGGATTTGCCCTGAATAGCTTTGTAATAAGTTTAATTGCCGTGATACTAATCATTGTAAAAAGGATTGCAAGAGGCGAAAACCAACTGAAAAAGTATCTTATCGACTGGTATGCTGACATAAAGCGTTCGCCAATGCTCTATTTGACATTGAGTCTTCCGAGCTTAATATTTATGTTTTTGTATTTACCTTTAGTATTGCAAATCTATTTTGAAGCTAAATCATTTCATCTCGATGATGTCAATGCTCCGCATTTTTGGAGTCACCCGCTGCGGATGTTATTGCCATATTTTCCAAATTTTAGTGCATTACATAATCCATTTACGTACCTTTTGAATGATATGCCCGAAGGATTGGGGTCGGGAAGTCCCGGCTGGGTTTGTTTGAGTTTGGGAATCATTGGCTTTTTTAGCAATCGAAAACAGTTTTGGTTAGTATTCTTGCCACTGATTATTCTGTTATTGATTTCTACTTTTTATCATCCGAACAAGATACCAACACTAAAAATCTTCCCGTGGGGAGCATACAATCGTGTACCATCGAGGTTTACTTCCTTGTTACCTGTCATTTTTTCGTGTTTTTTCTTGCCAACTGATGTAAGAAAAATACCGTATAATAAATTTTTTTTAGTAGCTTTTACAACTTTTTTTGTGCTTGAACTGTCAGTAGTGTATAAATACCGCTACACACAGAAGCCTTTTGAGTTTGAGAAGAATTTTTTTGGTTATATGCAGCAAGTAAAAATGCAAAAAGGTGAAGCTGTGATGGATTTTCCGTTTTGTATAGTTGGTGGAGATGGTACAGGTTTAAGAGAAAACTTATGTCCGATTTTTCAACGAACCTGCAATGTATATGCTTTGAGTCGTTTTCACGAAAAGAAAGTTATTGGAGGCTATTACAGCCACGTACATGATTCGGCCATAAAGGGATTTGTTGGGGTTGGAATTGGAAATTGGGCAACGCCTAATGATAGTACATACATCGAAGGCTGGAAAAAGGCAACGAAAATTATAAATGCTTTTAATGACCAGCAATTAGAACATTTTATAAAGTATTTTCAATACAATGATTTTGCAGGAATAAACGTTTGTGTTGATTTGATACCAACCAAAATGTATCAACAGATAACATCTGCAATGGGGCAGCCTACGCAATCAACAATTTTCCCAGGGGCAGGTAAAGTAGTGTTTATTCCAAAACCAAAAGACTGGCAAATTTTGGTTAATAAAGAAAAGGCAAAACAATTGAAGTTTCCTTGTGGTTGTGAATAAGTCGCATTTTAAATATTGGCAACGTTATCGGGAACGATTGCATTAATTTATAGAATAGTTTTGTTGTATGATTGTATAAATCGTAGATAAATTTAGGTTTAATTTAGAAATATTATTTGCATGGCAACCTTATTAGAGTTACAAACATTTTTATCGGAAAAGGGAAGTTTAACAGTTTTTGAAAAGGTTCTTACAAATGGTATTAAACGCATTTTTTACATCTATAATGCATTTAATCAGGTTCGTGGAGGGCATCGTCATAAATTGGCTTACAATGCTCTTACATGTGTGAGTGGGTCGTGTAAAGTATATGTTCACAATGGCGAAACTGAAGAAACATTTATTTTAGATACTCCTGACAAGTGTGTTTTACTCGAACCAAGAGATTGGCATACCATGTACGATTTCTCAGAGAGTGCCGTTTTGTTGGTACTTTCTGATAGATTTTATGAAAAAGAAGATTATATCTATGAAAAATATGATGAATTAATGATATCTGAATAAAAAAAAGAC
>NZ_JBMLRC010000278.1:0-27062 GCF_049241225.1 Emticicia sp. | reverse complement strand
AAAAGACCACAATCTTAGAGTGTTTCGATGATAATATTATGATTTGTATAAATACAAATATCTGCGGCAATGTTTAAGCCTTCTTGTACCATTTGTTCGGCGGATAAATCAGATGCGTGTCTTTTCAACGCAATAGCTGCCGACTGAGCATACATACTTCCCGAGCCGATTGAAGCAATTTGGTTATCGGGTTCAAGTACATCGCCGGTTCCCGATATGATTAGCATTTCAGACTCATTGGCTACAATCAACATTGCTTCCAATTTTCTCAAAAAACGGTCAGTACGCCAATCCTTTGCTAATTCAATGGCTGCACGCTTCATATTGCCTCCAAAAGCGTTGAGTTTTTCTTCAAAGCGTTCGATTAAAGTAAAAGCATCGGCCGTAGAGCCAGCAAATCCTGCTAAAATTTTACCCCCGTACAGTTTTCTAACCTTACGGACATTACTTTTAGCAACTGTATTACCCATTGTTGCTTGTCCATCTGCCCCAAGAGCTACTTTTCCGTTATGAATTACCCCCAAAACGGTGGTTGCGTGTATTTTTTGCATTAAATTATTTCGATTCTATTTTTGATAATTTCCAAACATTATTCTCTAAATCCAAAGAATAAATGTAACTAATACTATATGGCTTTTTTAGCTTAACAACCACTTTTGCCTTGTTTCCATTGATAGCCGTTGTAGAGCTATTATTTAAAGCAAAGAGCAAATCTTTCACTGAAGGTGGGTCTTGCGAAAGCGTATATCTATCATAATCTATCCCTTCTGCAAAACCATTTTTTTTGATATCAGCTTGTTTCTTTACAAACTCTTGTTGTAAACCTTTGATGTAAATACTTGAAAATAAGCCAGTTGCTTCAATTGATTTGAGATATTTTTGAATACACTTCATATCAATTTTGGTAACATCCACACCATCGGCTTCATAGCAATCTCCTTCAAATGGAATGTTTTCTTTGCCGGTCCAATTATAAAACTGAGCCATTCGCTGTTTCGGTGTTTCTTTTACTTGTGCCGAAACTGTAAAGTAGGATACAAAACAAATCCCCCATAGAGAGATTGTTAGCCAACTATACGGAGGATTTATCTTTTTCATATGCTGAATACACAAAACTTTTAAACCAATAATTTATAAGGCTCTTCGAGTAATTCTTTCAATGTTACTAAGAAAGCCGCACCCGTTGCACCATCAACTACACGGTGGTCGCATGTAAGCGTAACTTTCATTACACTTGTAGCATAGAATTGGCCGTTTTTAACTGCCACAATTTCTTTTATTCCACCAACTGAAAGAATACAAGATTCGTTTTTAGGATTGTTGATAATCGAAGTAAACGATTCGATGCCAAACATACCTAAATTACTTACCGTAAACGTATTTCCTTCCCAGTCTTTTGGTTGAAGTTTTCCATTTTTAGCTTTTCCGCCTAAATCTTTGGTAGTTGCTGCTAAAATCGAAAGCGGAAGTGTATCAGCAAATCTTATTACCGGTACTACCAAGCCTTCTGGAATTGCTACTGCCATACCAATGTGTACGTGAGCGTTACGTCTGATATGGTCGTCTCTCCAAGAAGAGTTTACGTTTGGATGTTTTTTCAAAGCTACTCCACAAGCTTTCAATACCATATCATTGAATGAAATCTTCACAGGTGAAGCTTGATTCATCACTTCACGGGCTTGGATTGCTTTATCCATACAAATTTCCATTGTTAATTGGAAATCTACTGCCGACGATTGAGATTCAGCCAAGCTACGAGCAATAGCTTTACGCATTTGTGTCAATCCGATTTCTTCAAAACTCTCAACACCAGCAGCTACTGATACTGGAGCTGAAGAAGCCGCAGATTTGGTTTCGGCTGCTTTTGGCGTGAAGTTATCAACGTCTGATTTTACTATTCTACCACCTTCGCCAGAGCCACTTACTTCAGCTAATTTAATACCTTTTTCTTCGGCAAGTTTTTTGGCTAATGGAGAAGCTAAAATTCTACCATTGCTGTTTGAAGCTTGCACAGGTGCTGCTGCTGGAGCTGCAACTGGGACAGGAGTAGCGGCTTTTGGTGCTTCAGCAGGTGCTGGGGCTGGAGCTGGAGCACTGGTGCTTGCACCGAGTAATGCCTGGTAGTTTGCTCCTTCTTCGCCGATGACTGCAATAACTGCATTTACTTTAGCTGCTTTACCAGCTTCTACTCCTACGTATAAAAGAGTTCCGTCTTCATAAGCCTCAAGTTCCATTGTAGCTTTATCAGTTTCGATTTCTGCTAAAATATCACCTGATTTTACTTTATCTCCAACTTTTTTCAACCATGTGTGAATCACACCTTCTGTCATGGTATCGCTCAAAAGTGGCATTGTTACAACCTTCGCTTTGATATTTGAAGTATCAACTGCTGGAGCGGCCGCAACTGGGGCAGTTTCTGCAACTGGAGCAGGTTCGGCAGCAGGTGCTGCTGCTGGAGCATTTCCGCCTAATAAACTCTGATAATCTTCACCTGGCTTACCGATTACAGCCATAATAGCATCCACTGGCACGGCCTGACCTTTTTCAACACCTATATAAAGTAGCGTTCCGTCATAATAAGACTCCATATCCATGGTAGCCTTATCAGTCTCGACCTCAGCTAAAATATCACCTGATTTTACAACATCACCAACTTTCTTGTTCCATGCCGCAATTACACCCTCTGTCATGGTGTCGCTCATCTTGGGCATTCTGATTACTTCTGCCATTTTTTAAAAATTTGCTTAGATTTTGGATAGTATCATTATTCAACCCTCAAAATTATAACAAAGTTTTGGATGTCCTTAAAAAACTAATAAGAAAGTTTGTAATAAGTTTTATTTTGCCGTTTTTTGCCCAAAAATTATCATAAAAATATCAAGTATGTGGTTATTGGGCATTACGTTAGTTAGTCTTCTTCTATTTGTTAAATTAATTTCTTCGTATTCTTGGCGTTTAAGTTTCTGTTTGGCACTTCAAGCTTTTGCTTTATTAAGTTGGTTAGGAGTAGAGGTGTTCGGATATTTTGATAGTATTAATTTTTTAAATTTATTTATTTTTTGGATTTGCATTACAATTCCTGCCTCTTATTACAATTTTATAAATAGGTATAGGTTACTTGGGCTATCGACTGAAAATCTTGTTTCGTTTAAGTTTCTATGGTTGACTGGACTTATTTTCTTGCTCACATTTCTTTCTGGAATACTCTACGCACCAAATACAATTGACTCTACAGTTTATCACCTAACAAGAATCGAATTTTGGCTACAACACCGCAATATTGATTATTTTGCTACACAAACCGACCGAATGTTATACCAGCCACCTTTGGCTGAGTATATGATAATGCAGTTTAGAATTTTGCAAAACTCAGATACTTTTAGTTTCATAATTCAGTGGTTGTTTACTTTGGGGGCGTGCGTAGGAGTAAGTTTATTGGCCGAAATAGCTGGTGCAAAAAAGAAAACGCAATACATCGCATTTTTTATTTCAGCTACAATTCCGATGGTAGTTTTGCAGTCGTCTTCTACCCAAAATGATGTGACAGTTTCTTTTTTTATTGTCACGGCGGCTTACTTCTTGCTCAAAAATTTAAGTGATGGTAAGTCATTATCAGCAATTTTGACGGGAATATCAATAGGAGAAGCCATACTGACGAAAGGAACTGCCTATGTTTTCTTGTTTCCGATTTGTATGTATTGGGGCATCGTAACTCTGAAAAACGTTTACCTAAAAAAAACAAGTTTTGGCCTACAATTGCGAAACCTATCTTTATTTATTTTACCATTTTTGATAATCTGTGGGTCGTTTTATTACAGAAATTTCGTTTTGATTGGCTCTCCATTAGGTGTTTCGAAAGAACTTTTTTATGTGTACAACAACCAAACTCACACATTATCAAGCTTTATATCTGTAATTATCCGAAATATTAGTTTACATTTTTCAGTTCCGGGTATTCATTTATTATCCGAAAAAATCATTTTCTTCATTCATGAAAAAGTTTTGGGCTTGAACGTGAATGACCCTTCAACTTCATTTACCCCATTTGATTTGCCAATGCTGGGTATGACAGAAGATAATGCTGGTAATTTCTTCCATTTTATTTTATTTTTTCCTGCAGTAATCTTCATTACAAAACATAGAAATGCAAACCTTAGAGCTATCACAGTTTTTGGATTGATTTCGTTTTTGTTATTTTGCTTTCAGATAAAATTTCAGATTTGGCATTCGAGACTACATATCCCGATTTTTTTATTGATGAGTGTTCCCATTGCATTTTATTTATCCGAAATTAAACGTTCTGTTATAATATTTACAATTTTAGGTTTGTCTGGGGTATTCTTTGCTTTGTTTTGCTTTAGTCGACCAATTATTAAACTTTCTCCATTAACAACAAAAACATATTTTACAGCACCTCGCATTTCACATATTTATCATGTTGAAGAAATGAAAAGTAGGCAGATGGCTGCTTTGATTACTTACCTAAAAGATAGTAAGTTTAGAAAAATTGCAGTAAAGTCTGAAGAAATGTATGGTAATGATATCTTGTATCCAATAATGTACGAGTTGCGTGATAAAGTTAGTTTTTATCCCATACAAATGACAAATCGGACTAAAGTTTTGGATAAGCCAAGAAATGATTATGATGCTGTATTGTTTTTCACTAATACTCCCCCCGAGATACTCAACGTAGATAAGAAATACAGAAAAATGGAGATTAATGCTGGAAATTTATATATTTTTGTGCCACAAAATCCTGTATAATTAATTAAATGCCAGTATTCAAAACATTATCAGTAATTATTCCTGCTTTTAATGAAGCAAAAACCATACAAAGTGTATTAGATAAAGTAGCAAAGACTGAACTTTTGAATGGAATTGAAAAAGAAATCATCGTAATAAATGATTGTTCATCTGATGATACTGAGGGTGAAATTCTGCGGTTTAAGGCAAAGTCAGCGACCAATATTGTTTATCTGAAACATGAAGTAAATAAAGGTAAAGGAGCTGCACTTCATACTGGAATCAAGGAAGCCACTGGCGAGTATTTAATCATTCAAGATGCCGACCTCGAATACGACCCCGATGAATTTAATATTTTATTGAAACCTGTATTAGATGGGCACGCTGATGTGGTTTTCGGCTCACGATTTATGGGTGGAAATGCTCATCGCATTTTATTTTTTTGGCATACAATTGGTAATAAGTTTCTTACATTCCTATCAAATATGTTCAATAATCTGAACCTGACCGATATGGAAACTTGCTATAAACTTTTCAATACTAAAATGGTTCAGAGTTTAAATTTAGTTGAAAAAAGATTTGGATTTGAGCCAGAAGTAACTGCCAAAATAGCAAAAATTAAAGGAATTCGTATATATGAGGTGGGTATTTCATATTATGGTCGAACGTACGAAGAAGGTAAAAAGATAAACTGGAAAGATGGTTTTCGAGCTTTATATTGTATTGTAAAATATGGTATTTCATAAAAAAAGCGAAGCACGTGCTTCGCTTTTTTTACTTTTAAGAATAATTTTCTTTTAAAAAATCCTGCCATTCATCAATCAATTTCCCTTTCAAAACCCTTGGGAATTTATGTTGGCCGCCAACTTTACCCTTCTTTTTCATCCAATCATAGAAAGCCTGTTGCGGTAGCACCTTTACAAATACATTTTTTAAACCATGACGTCTCTCAACGGCATAGTCGTCATTTAGTTCGCAGAGTTTCTCATCAAGAAGCTTACAGAATTGCTCCTCATCAACCGCAATATCAGAGGCAACGTACCACTGATGAGCAAAGAGTGGTGGATGTTTAACACCAATCACCGTAAATTCTCGAATATCAAGTCCTAAGTCTTTTGAAACCAATTCAATTCCATTATTCATATTATCTACAGAGAGGTGTTCGCCACACAAACTCAAAAAATGCTTTGTTCGCCCTGTAATCTTAATTTCCATGCGTTTTTTATCAGTAAACTTTATCGTATCACCAATCAAATAACGCCATGCCCCTGAGCAAGTTGAAATCAAAAGAGCATAATCAACATCTTCCTTTACATCCTGAACCATAATTGTTTCGGGATTACTCACAAGATTCCCATCTTCATCAAAGTTTTCTTCATTGAATGGAATAAATTCAAAGAAAATTCCTCGATTTAAAACCAATCTCAGATTTCCATCTGGGCGGTCTTGATACGCCAAGAAACCCTCAGAAGCCATATATGTTTCAATATATATGACTGGCTTCCCAAATAATTTCTCAAGACCTTGTTTATATGGTTCTAACGATACGCCACCCCAAGCAAAAGCGGTAAGATTTGGCCAAAGGTCATGTATATTATTTAGGTTGTATCGTTTAATGATACGTTCGAGTAAGATTGTATGCCACGCAGGTACACCAGCCAAAAAACCAATGTCCCAGTTAGGGGCATTTAGAGTAATATCTTCAAGTTTGTTTTCCCAATCACGAAGTGCCGAAATCTTTTGTCCAGGCTTATAAAAGTTCTGAAACCAAATAGGTATTGTACCGGTTGTGATACCACTCAAATCGCCTTCATAGTGAGAATCAACTTCGTTGAGGGCGGTGCTACCTCCGAGCATCAAATAACCTTTTTCGAATAAATCGGCTGGCAGTTCAGTATACTGACCAAGCGATATAATTTGATTGATACTTGTTCGCTGAATCGCCTTAATCATATCCTTGGTTACAGGAATTGCCTTCGAGGCTGCATCAGATGTACCCGAACTCAGAGCAAAATATTTTACTTTTCCGGGCCAACAAACATTTTTTTCTCCTAATCGTGCTTTATACCACCACTCATTATAGATTTTGGTGTAGTCGTAAATCGGTACATTTTGTTTGAATTTATTATAAAATTCATTGCCCTCATCAAATATGGCTGAACTCAGAATTTCCTCAAAATTGTATTTCTCGCCAAACTGCGTGTAGCGTGCTTTTGATAATAATTTTGTAAATGCTTTTTTCTGCCACTTGACGGGCTTTATTTTTCTAATTTGTTGAATCGTGCTTGTGAACTTTATACTACTTTTTAGTAGTCTTCCTAATACTGCCATATATTTTATATCGAAATTAGTAATCAAATAGGCTTATGGTTTCAAAAATAATAGGTTTTATTTTAAAAACATAAAATACTTATAATCAATTGTTTAGTTGTTATATTTAGCTATTCAGATACTATATTTATAACTTCCAGCGTCTCAAATCTTTGATTGTTTTGTGGGCTGTCATATCATAATGCACTGGAACAATCGAAACGTAGTTATTATCGAGTGCATGTAAATCTGTTCCTTCGGTGTTTGGTTCACGGTTTACGAAATCACCTCCCATCCAAAAGTAAGGTCTTCCGTGTGGGTCGGTTCTGGCATCAAATTCTTCGTGCCAATAGCCGTTCGTTTGGCGGCAAATCTTAATACCTTTAATCGGATTGTCAGAATATTTAGGGAAATTGACATTTAACGCAACATTGGCAGGAAATTCATTTGCCAAAGCTTTTTCAGTGATGCGTTTTATCCAGCGTTTTACATGAGAAAACTCAGCATCATATTTAAAATCATCGAGCGAAAAACCAATTGATGGAATACCCTCGATTGCCCCTTCAACAGCGGCCGACATCGTGCCTGAATAAATGACAGAGATTGAAGAATTCAAGCCATGATTAATTCCACTCACAACTAAATCAATTTTTCTGTCTTTTAAAAAGTGGTGTTTGGCCAATTTTACACAATCAGCTGGTGTTCCCGAACACTCATATGCCTCAATATTCTTAAATATCTTGTTTTTTTTGACGTGAATCGTGCTATCAACCGTAATGGCGTGTCCCATTCCTGAGTTTGGACTATCGGGGGCAACTACAAAGACCTCACCGATTTTCTTCATTACTTCAATTAAAACCGCAATACCCTTTGATGTGATGCCGTCGTCGTTCGTAACTAATATTAGTGGTTTCATAAATTATGGAGCGAACCTGTTGTTTGCTGATAAAATTAAATACAAAATAACAAAATGATATGCAGGCATACCATATATTTGCAGGCAAATTTGAATAATTATGGAATTGTCGTACAGAATTGCCACCCACAAAGATATTAAAGCGATTCGAGAAATTGCTAATAAAACTTGGTTTGTTACTTACGAGCCAATCTTAGGAAAAGAACAACCAAAGTTTATGTTTGATACAATTTACAGTGAGGAGGCTTTATCTCAGCAAATGGATGATGGACAAACTTTTGTATTACAAATTTTAGGCGATGATATTTTAGCGTTTGCGTCTTTTTCGATAAAAGATAATTCACAAACGGATACTTACAAATTAAATAAACTGTATCTAAACCCCGAATTTCAGGGAGGAGGATACGGTAAAAAACTTATCTCGTTTGTAGAAGAAAAAGTAAAAGCTTTAGGTGCAATGTATCTGGATTTGAATGTAAATCGCTATAACAAGGCTCGCTTTTTTTATGAAAAAGTTGGTTTTGTGATAACAAAAGAGGAAGATATTCCGATTGGAGAATACTGGATGAATGATTTTGTGATGCGAAAAGTATTAGGTTAATTGCTCAATTCGAGCAATATATCTTTCAAATCGAGCTAAATTTTGGGTTGGTTTTCCAGATTCGATGTACTCAACTGATAATTTATTTTCTGTTTTTTGAGAAAGTAAGTTCAGCTTTCCTAAAATATTTTTAAGATGCCGAGCCGTACCTTCATTTCCATCAAAAATACTTAATTGTGGAGCTAATTGATAAAAAATTGGCTCAAAGTATGTAAAATGCGTACAGCCAAGTACGATAGACCCAAATGCTGCTATATCAATTTGTTCGAGAGTTTGCGAAATGTAAATTTCGGCTTCTTCTCCAAATTCTTCTCTTTCGGCAAGTTTTACCAATTCAGGCAAGGCCATTCGTTCAACGATTCCATCGGCATTGAGCGAATCAACTAATCTTTGAAACCGACTCGAACGAAGTGTAATTGGTGTTGCACACACCAAGATTTTCTTTCGTTGAGCGTCGAGTTCTGAGGTGTCGTGGTCAACGGCAACTTTTACAGCTGGCTGTATTGCTATAATAGGTATTTCTAATCTACTCCGCAAATCTTCAACGCATACATTGGTGGCAGTGTTGCAAGCCAGCACAATTGCTTTGACATTACGTGATAGAAAATATTGAATGGCCTTTTCAACAAAACCCTTTATTTCTTCCTCACTTTTGGTGCTGTACGGTACGTTTTCGGTGTCGGCATAATAGCAATATTGTTCGTTAGGTAATTGCCTAATGATTTCATGCAATAATGTAAGACCACCAATACCCGAATCAAAAACACCAATCATTTAGTTCAACGAATATTTTGTAATATTTTAACTTAAAATGGGAAATCCGTTTCAGTATCCAAGTTTCTTGGTTGATTGGCTTTACTTCCAAGAGTAACCGTTCCGCCACCCGCATTTGTGCTTGGTGGAGCACTTCTTTCAAAATTATCTAATGCACCAGCAGTATTGATTGGTTTTGGCATATTGAAATCGCCAAAATTATCTTGTCCCGGAAGTGGTGTATAGAAACCATCTAAATCTGTAAATTTAGTGTATTTACCAATAAATTTAAGTTTCACGGTATCAACATCACCACTACGGTTTTTGGCAATAATAACTTCACCCACACCTTCAGTTGAATTTCCTTGCTCGTCTTGTGTAATTTTATAGTATTCAGGGCGATACAAGAACATTACCATATCGGCATCTTGCTCAATCGACCCCGATTCACGTAAATCTGAAAGCTGAGGACGTTTGTCTCCTCCACGGGTTTCAACCGCACGACTCAACTGTGACAACGCAATTACAGGCACATTAATTTCTTTTGCAAGGTTTTTCATGGCTCTTGAAATCGCAGCAATTTCTTGTTCACGGTTTCCTTTACCACCTCCACCACTTTCGGCTGTCATCAGCTGTAAGTAGTCAATGATTACAAGCCCAATATCAAACTGTGCTTTCAAACGACGGCACTTGGCTCGCATCTCCAAAATTGAGAGTGCGGGAGTATCATCGATATAAATAGGAGCGGAAGATAAATTCTTTATTTTTTGGTGAAGTTGTACCCACTCGTGGTTTTCGAGCTTTCCTTTTCGAAGTTTATTACTATCAATTTCAGCTTCGGCCGAAATCAAACGCAACATCAATTGTGTTGCCGACATCTCTAATGAAAACAGTGCAACTGGCACGCCCCATTCAACCGCCGCATTTCGCATGGCCGAAACCACGAAGGCGGTTTTTCCCATCGCTGGCCTTGCCGCAATAATGGTAAGTTCGGTATTTTGCCAACCACTCGTAATTCGGTCAAGGGCTGTGAAACCACTGGCTACACCAGTCAGGCCATCTTTATTATTTTTCTTCTTTTCGAGTTCTTCGATGGTGGCACGCATAATTGTGCTCGCATCTGCGTAATTTTTACGAATATTACGCTCAGAAATTTCAAAGAAATTTTGTTCTATTTTATCTAAAAGCGTAAAAACATCGGTGGTGTCCTCATAGGCATCTTTTAGTATATCACCCGCAATTTTAATCATATCACGCTTGATTGCTGACTGAGTAATGATACGTGCGTGATACTCAATATTGGCCGCTGAATTTACTTTGTTCGTCAATTTAACGAGGTACGAAGCACCTCCTACAAACTCTAGTTCACCGTTACTTCTTAGCTGAGTAGTAACAGTGAGCATATCAATCGGCTCTGATTTACCGAATAATTGCAAAATGGCATTATAGATTCGTTGGTGAGCCTCTTTGTAGAAACTTGATGGTTGGAGAATATCCACGACCGAAGTCAAGGCATCTTTTTCAATCATTAATGCACCTAAAACCGCCTCTTCGAGCTCTAAGGCTTGAGGAGGTAGCTTGCCAGATTCGTTACGAAAGCTCTCTAAAAAGAGATTCTTCCCGAAACCTCGTTGGTTGCTGGTACTACCAGAAGGATTATTTTGATAACTTTTTTCCATAATATTAATACAATGTTAAGAAGAAAAATGCTGTTTTAAAATACATTGTATTTTTGGCAGTACTTAGATTTATTTATAAATGCTTGATAATCAGTGTTTAAGTAAAGATTTTGGTTTTTTTTGTGGAAAAATAAACAAATTTGTGAATAATTTTTGAACTTTGGGAAACAAAATGACACCCGCAAAGGTCTTACTTTTGGTGAATTTAAATATATAAAACTACATTTAAACAACTTATTTTTTATTTTGACAGATAAAGTATTCACATTAGAAGAAGAAATCTCATTGACTGATTTTCTTGGAGTAGAAAATATTAACATCAAAGAGGTGGCAAGTGCATTTCCGTTGAGTAAAATTATCTCTCGTGGAAATCAGATTTTGATAAAAGGAAACACCGATGAAATAAATAGAATATCGGAAGTTTTAGAGGCGATGATAGAGCATTTGCGAAAATACGGCAGGATTTCAATCGACCAAGTTAAAAGTTACATCAAAGAAGATGCTGAATCGGCCACTCACGAAACCCCCGACGATGAACTGATTTTAGTTGGAACAAAAGGAAATGCCATCAAAGCCAAAACTGCTAACCAGAAAAAAATGGTTGAAGCCTGTAAAAATTTTGATATAATGTTTGCCACTGGGCCTGCTGGTACAGGTAAAACCTATACGGCAGTCGCGTTGGCGGTGAGGGCTTTGAAAGACAAACAAGTCAAAAAAATTATAATTACGCGTCCGGCGGTTGAGGCAGGTGAGAATCTTGGTTTTCTTCCAGGCGATTTAAAAGAAAAAATCGACCCGTATTTAAGACCAATCTACGATGCACTCGAAGATATGATTCAGTCGGAAAAGCTGAAGTTTTATATCGAAAATCGTACGATAGAAATTGCACCTTTGGCATATATGCGTGGTCGAACGCTCAATAATGCTTTTATTTTACTCGATGAAGCTCAAAATACGACTCCCATGCAAATCAAAATGTTTTTGACACGTATGGGGCCACTTTCAAAAGCAATCATTACGGGTGATAAAACTCAAATAGATTTACCCTCAAAACAAAAATCTGGCTTGGCTGATGCTTTATATATCTTAAAAGATATCAAAGGAATTGGTTTCATTGAGTTAGATGACAGAGACGTGGTAAGACATAGGTTAGTGAGAGACATCTTAAAGGCCTACGAAAAAGCTGAGGGAAATTAGAATGAACATAAAAATCTTGCAACCAAATCCACGAGTTCATTCGTCTTTATAGTTATGAAAAAGAATATTTACATTTCCTTATTTTTAGCGTTTGTTTACGTTGATTCATTGGCACAAAAAGTTCGTTTCTGTGCCAATGAATTCTGTGATTCGGTTGCTAAAACATCCAATAGCCGATACCATCAAAATAAAGTTAGGTACGAAGAAGCCTTGGATGCCCAATTAAATTTTCAAAAGAATTTCAGGGTGGCTGCTGAGATTATACGTATTCCAGTGGTGGTTCATGTGATTCATAATCAAATCAATGGGCAAATTGCGGGAACGAATATTCCCGATGAGCAGATTTATTCACAGATAAAAGTTCTTAACGAAGATTATCGTAGGAAGGAAGGTACGCTGGGATTTAATACAAATCCTGTCGGGGCTGATACTGAAATCGAATTCTTTTTGGCAAGTATTGACCCCGATGGAAACCCATCTTCTGGAATTAAGCGAGTTTACTCTCCCCGAAATTCCTTCAATATAGTCAACGATAATGACAGAACTGCATTATCTAATTTATCATATTGGGATAGCAATAAATACCTCAATATCTGGGTTGCACCTTTAAGTTCAGGATTTATTGGTTACGGTGAGTTTCCTTATTCAGAATCAGTTGAAGGTTTGGATATCGATTCCGATGAACGATTAGACGGTGTATTTATTGATTACACAGTTTTTGGTAAAAAATCTGGTACTAATCAGTCTGGTATTTATTCTTTTGGTCGCACTGTTACTCACGAAGTTGGACATTGGATGGGCCTCTATCATACATGGGGAGATGAACGCTGCGGTACTGATTACGTAGCAGATACTCCGGTAGCCACCGGGTCAAATAGTTCGGCATTTTGTAGAGATATGTTTTCAACCTGCACAGGTGTGCGTACTCGTAACATGATTGAGAACTATATGGATTACTCGCCCGACTCATGTATGAATATTTTTACTCAAGGCCAAAAACAGCGAATGAGAGCAGCTCTTGACTTAAGCAAGCGTAGAAAAAGAGTTTTAAATTATGCTAAGTTCCAATTGCCGCCATCTAATGCTTTACAAGTAAATACCGAAAACCCAGTGCCAATTTCAAATCCTCAGTTTCAGATTTTACTGCCTGATTTTCAAGATTTTAATGTAGTTATAAGAGATATTTTTGGAAGAGAAGTTTTCAATCAAACTTACCTCGATTTGCCCAGTACGATTATTTCTCTGCCTAAAGGTATAATAACTCCAGGAGTGCATATTCTCACAGTAACTTCTAATCGGCAAGTTGTGCAGAAGAAATTAGTTTTTTACTAATTTCTTCTGCGTTTTTTCTTCTTTGATGGTTTCTCTAATTCACCTATTTTCTGAATAGGTACTGTAACTTTTACGGTATCCCACAGTAGGAGTAGATTGAAACCATTGCTTACATCTTCAAACTGAATCGTGAATCCCTCATAAATATCTGAGTTGGTTGACACTGGAGCTTCATATATCAATACATTTTTTGTGGCATCGTAGTCAAAATCACCCCAAAGACCAAGTTCTGAATTCAGAATAATCGTCCATTTATCTTTATTCGGTATCGAAAAAAGTGTGTATGTACCTGCTGGTAATTGTGTACTGCCAATTTGTATATTATTGGTAAACGTAATCTCTGTTGCTTCATTTGCCCCAGTTCTCCATAGTTTTCCGTATGGCACTAAATTGCCAAATATTTCTCTTCCTTTCTTTAAAGGTTGTCCATAAGTACATTTTACGTAATTATTTTCTGTTGTTTTCAAATTTGCAATTACGATTGGGCTGCTTCTTACTTGTGGCTTAACGATACTGTCGTTCAAAATTCGGGCGGTAGATTGAAGTGTAGATAAACAAATTGATAGAAAAAGAATAGGGATTGAAAGCGTAAGGTTTGAGTAAGATTTCATAATTTAGCGTTTTGATTCTTTTAGATAGCAAAAAGGTTTTTTTGTTATATTTTTTACAAAGTAACGACCATTTTATGGAAAAAGTTGTAAAACAACGACCCGATTTTGACGAAATTTTTATGGAATTAGCCGAGAATTTGGCCCTCCGTTCGCACTGTGTGAAAGCACAAGTCGGAGCTGTTTTAACCAAAGATACTCGTATAATTTCGATTGGTTATAATGGGCCACCAGCTGGAACTCATAATTGCGATGAGGAATTTCCAGAACATGGCTGCCCGAGAGATTCAAAAGGTAGCTGTTCGCTGGCACTTCATGCCGAGCAAAATGCTATATTATACGCCTCAAAAAATGGAGCAAATATCGAAGGAACGACTTTGTATGTGACTCTTTCTCCTTGTATTGCATGTGCAAGGGTTATTTATTCAATGAAAATCAAGAAAGTATTTTATGCCAAGTCATACGCACAGTATAAAGGCATCCCGAATGATGAAGGAGTAGATTTTTTGAGAAAATTTGGTGTAGAAGTTACTCAGTTTGGTGCTTAATTGCTTTTAAAATGAAAATTAGTTATTGCGAATTGTAGTTTTTTTAATTTTCCCAATAACTAATTTTCTTACCAATATATCAATGCACTACGCCGCCTTCGCCATGTACGTGGCCATGGGCAATTTCTTCGGTTGTAGCATCTCTTACTCCCAGAACTTTACCCATAAAGTGCATATTTTGTCCAGCAAGTGGATGATTGAAGTCAAGAATTACAAACTCGTCTGTAATTTCTACTATTCGCCCGTTCATTCTATTTCCTTCATCATTTGAAAAAGGAATCATGTTTCCAATTTCGAGCATTCCTTCTGGAATTTTTCCATCTTCAATCTTAAAGTTTTCAATCGGAAAATCAATAATAGCTTCTGGGTCTGGCTCTCCATAACCATCGGCAGCATCAACCGAAAACTTAAATTCATCACCAGCTTGAAGTCCGTTCAATTGAGCTTCAAAGGCCTCCGGTAAACCACTCATGCCTTGAATAAAAACCATTGGCTCGTCCTCTTGTACGATTTCGAGCATTTCTCGGTTGGTTTCGCTGCCTATTTCTAATTCATAAATTATCTTTACTACTTTGTTGGTTTCAATCTTCATCAATTAATTTTTTGATAGTTTATAGATGTTATTTTTCTAACTTTGTCGCAAACGTACGCATATTCGGTTATTTAATGAATTTTTTGGCACATTTATTTCTTTCAGGCAATAACGAAGAACTCATGGTGGGGAATCTTTTGGAAGATTACGTTGTGGGAAGAATCGAGCATCCCAGAAATTCGCATTATTCCAACACCATTAAAGATGGTATTTTGCTACATCGAATAATTGATAGCTTTACCGATACCCATGTTTCTGTAAGTACCTGTAAAGCAGTATTATACGATAAATACCATAAATACTCGGCCGTTTTGGTCGATATTTTCTTTGATCATTATTTAGCTACTCATTGGAAAACGTACTCATCAGAACCATTTGATGATTTTCGGCAGCGGGTTCATGTTTCATTCCAAAACCACTGGTCAATGCTTCCAGAAAAAATGAAACCTATGATAGAATCTATGATAAAACACGATTGGCTGAAAAACTATAGCGAGTTTTGGGGTATAGAAAGAGCTTTGATGGGAATTTCAAGAAGAACAGTATATGAATCAAATATGGAAAAAGCTACTGAAGATTTAAAGATGCATTATTCGCTTTTTGATGAACAGTTTGCGTTATTTTTTCCAGAAATGATGGCTCAGTGCAACAATTTTCTGAGCGAAAAAGGTTATAGTATTATTTAATTTAGTGAATGTAGATGTCAGATATTTTAAAGTCAATAAAGAAAGATTCAATAAAACCGCTATATTTTCTGCATGGCGAGGAGCAATTTCATATTGAACAAATTGTTGAGAAAATACAAAACCTGGCGATTCCTGCCCACGAGAAAGGTTTTAATGAATTTATCTTGTTTGGTAAAGACCTAAATGTTGGGGCTTTGTTGAATTATGCACGACGATTTCCGATGATGGCCGAGAAGCAACTAATCATTGTGAAAGAAGCCAATCAGATTCAAGGAATAGATACGAAAGAAAATCAAAAATTAATCGAAGATTATGCTCTCAATCCGCTACCTTCAACTATCTTGGTTTTAAGTTTTTCCAACGCACAAGACGAACGCAAAGCTTGGGTAAAATCCTTCGCTAAAAATGGGGTTTTGCAGAATTTTAAGAAGTTATACGATAATCAACTACCTGAATTTGTGGCATCGTATTGCCACGGCAGAGGCGTTAAGATTAGTATGAAAGCCATTCAATTGTTGATTGAGCACATAGGCAACGACCTCAAAAGATTAACGGGTGAGTTGGAAAAAGTTATTTTAAACGTAAAGCTTGGCGAAGGAATTGATGCCGACGTGATTCAGAAATATGTTGGAATTAGTAAAGAATACAACGTCTTTGAGTTACAAAAAGCACTTATCCAACGTGATGTTGTGCGTGCCAACCAAATCATTATTTATTTTGGGAATAACCCTAAGGATAACCCGATTCAGCCAATTCTGATTATTCTGTACAATTTCTTTAGCAAGGTGTTGTTAATTCATGGTTCAAATGATAAATCTGAGTCGGGTGTGGCATCGTTATTAAAAGTAAATAGTTTCTTTGCAAAAGATTATTTAGCTGCCGCACGAAATTATTCTTTGTCAAAATTAGCTTTTGTGATACATTGTATTAAAATTGCTGACCTAAAGTCGAAGGGAGTGGATGCAGGCGAAGAAAACGAAGGGGATATTTTACAAAAATTGATATTTGAGATTTTACACTAATATAATTTATTTGTGATGCCGAAAAAGAGACATAAAAAAAGAGTCTCAAAACTGAGACTCTTTCGAAGTTGCGGGAAGCGGAATCGAACCGCCGACCTTAGGGTTATGAATCCTACGCTCTAACCATCTGAGCTATCCCGCATTATTTTTTTTATATTATTTAGGACTTTTATTATTGTCCCGAAGAATATGTTGCAAAATTACACAAAGATTTCTTACATTGCAAAAAAAGTAATAGCAGTAAGTTAATATTTCATGAAAATTTATATATATTCTTGAAATAGTTATTTAATAAGGCTAAGTCGAGTTCGATTTAGGTTATATTTTCTAAATTTTATGAATTATGGAAAAATTCAAATTTTCTCGTGAATACGAATTCAAGGCATCACCAAAAGTATTATACCAGTATTTTAGTACGCCAGCTGGCCTGCAACAATGGTTTGCATCGAAAGTAAAGTACACAAGCGATTCTAATTTTGATTTTATTTGGGATAATGAAAGTCATCCCGCTCGAATGTCGGTACAAAGAGTCAATAAATTAGTAAAATTTGATTTCTTGAAAGAAAGTCAAAGAGGAAATTTCGTAGAGTTTAAGTTGGAGCAGAGCGAGCTTACAAACGCAACATTTTTAAAAATCACAGATAATTCGGATAATAACGATGTCGAGGAATTAGAAGATATTTGGGATGATATGATTTATAAGTTGAAAGAAATTGTGGGTGGATGAGGTGTTTTATGTTAATTAAACTTAATGAACTTGTGAAAATGAATTTCCTGTCGGAATTTTGTGCCACAGAATCATTACGTCTTGAATGAAGAAAATTGATATTTTAGTTATTAGGTCTTTTATTGGGCCATTTATATTAACTACCTGTGTGGTAGTTTTTATTTTTTTGATGCGTTTCCTTATGCTTTACTTCAATGATTTTGTGGGTAAAGATTTAGGGTATGATGTATTCGGAAAACTTTTTGTTTATTTTTCGCTAATTACTGTTCCAATAGCACTGCCTTTGTCGGTTCTTTTGGCTTCGTTGATGTGTTTTGGTAATTTGGGCGAATACACGGAGTTGACCGCTATAAAATCGGCTGGTGTGCCCATTTCGCGAGTTTTGTTGCCAGCTATGATTTTTGCCATGTGTGTAAGTATTTTTTCGCTTTGGTTCAATAATACAGTCAACCCGTGGGCAAACTTAAAAGGTTATAGTTTATTGTATGATGTAAAAACAACTAAAGTTACACTCAACGTTAAGGAGGGTATTTTCTACAAGGAAATTCCGGGATATAGTATTAAAGTCTTAAAAAAATTCCCTGATGGAAAAACACTAAAAGGGGTGACGATTTATAACCATGCCAGTAATAATGGAAACGTAAATGTGACTTTGGCAGATTCTGGTAGAATGTATACCATGTATGACAATACCTATTTGGTATTTGAGCTTTTCAATGGCACAAACTACGTTGATTATAAAGGTAATGATGGAAATTACAACGAGACTCAATTTGTAAAGAATAGTTTTAAGCAAAACAAGATGGTATTCTCGTTAGAATCTTTTGGTATGCGAAGAACCGACGAGTCGCAGTTTAAGTACCATGAGTACATGAAAAACATCACACAACTAAATAATCAAGCCGATTCGGTTGCGATTGATGTAGAAAAAACATTGAAATCACAGGTTATTACAGCCACTCAATTATATAACTTTCAATTTAAAAAATATCCTGTCGATACTTCAAAACAAGCTCGTGAGAAAAAGCCAATTGTGGGAGGCAAGTGGGTGAAAGAAAAATTAAAACTTGGCGATAATTCGTATCGTTTAGACGAAACCTTCGAAACATCGATTTCACAAGCAAAAAATATCCGTGACCAGTTTTCAACAACTGTCGATATAGTAAAAAGTAAAAAACGTGATGGAATTAAAGCACAAGTTGAGAAATGGCATAAGTTTACGATGGCTTTTGCGTGCTTCGTGATGTTTCTGATTGGCTCATCTTTGGGGTCTATCATCAAAAAAGGTGGATTCGGAATGCCAGTTTTGCTTTCCATCACTTTTTTTATATTGATGTACGTATTGATGCAATTAGGCGACAAGTATGCCAAAGAAGATATTTGGCCAGTTCTTTTAGGAGTTTGGATGCCCGATATTGTTTTGTTATTTTTCGGGATTTACTTCCTTATCAAAGCCACCAACGACGCTCGTTTATTTGAAAGTGATATTTACGATGTATATTTTGATAGATTAAAAACTTATTGGAAAAATCGGAAATTTCTAAAACAAAAAGTTTCAGCGAATGCCTAAAACAAAAAAGCCATGAAATCATATCTTCATGGCTTTTTTGTGGCTTTCAATTTAACTTTGTTGATACTAAATATCTTGTATTTCGAGTTGGGTTCCCATGCTGATGTTGCGGTCGATAATCTCTACAATATGCTCAAAGTCTTCGTTGCGTTCGGCATAATCAAGATTGTTTACATCAATCACCAATAGTTTTCCGTGTGTATATAAATTCGCAAAATCCTCATAAAGAGTGTTTAGGCTTATTAGATAGTTGGGGTCGATGTTTTTTTCAAATTCCCGTCCTCTTTTATTGATTTGTCGTTGAAGTTTTGGTAGGTCGGCACGTAAATAAATCATCAAATCAGGATGAGTGATTGCCTGTGTGATGGTATTAAACATACTTTTATAAGTCTGATAATCAGTTTCATTAAACTTTCCAGACTCATATAAATTTCGAGCAAAAATATAGGCATCTTCATAAATCGACCTATCTTGAATAATGGTTTTTTCTTCGGTAAGTTTCTTTATTTTCAAAACTTGCTCAAAACGGCTATTGAGAAAGTAAATTTGTAAGTGAAACGCCCATTTTTCCATGTCCTCATAAAATGGTGGCAAGTAAGGATTGCCATCTACTGCTTCGTATAATACATCCCATCCGTAATGATTGGCCAGTTTAGTAGCTAAGGTAGTTTTGCCGGCACCTATATTGCCCGTAATCGCAATGTGCATTGTTACTTTTTCGGAGTTAACTTTTAAATATATTTTGCAAATTAAGGCTTTATCTGATAAAAATCATAAAATAAAAAAATATGTTTCGTAATTTTGCAGCTGTTCAAATCAAGTTTACACCTTGAAAGATTGAAAATCAATGGAAAATAAGAATACAACTGCAATTACCGAAAACTCGGTAGAAACGACTATTTCGGCCCCTGTTTATCATGTTTTACTTTATTACATTTATTCGCCAATCGAAAATGTAGTTGAGTATCGAGACATTCACCATCAATTTTGCTTAGAAAATAATCTACTTGGTCGAATAATTATAGCTCCCGAAGGTCTGAATGGAACTGTATCGGGCTTACCCGAAGATACTCAAAAGTATATGGATTGGGTAAAAGCTGACCCAAGGTTTGCAAAAGTTGATTTTAAGGTCGAGAAAGTTGATAAGCACGCTTTTACGAAACTTTACGTCCGAATCAAAAAAGAAATTGTTCATTCAGAGCTACCTGTCAATCCTTTAGAACAAACTGGAAAGCACCTCGAACCTGCTGATTTTAAGGAGTTAATCAAGAGTGACCCGAATGTGGTCTTGGTTGATATGCGTTCAAATTATGAGCATTCGGTTGGGAAATTTAAAGGTGCTGTAACTTTCGATATGGAAAATCTTCGTGAGTTACCCGACCATGTGAATGAAATCGCTCATTTAAAAGATAAAAAAATTGTAACGTATTGCACGGGTGGAATTAAGTGCGAAAAAGCAAGTGCCTATCTATTATCACAAGGCTTTACTGATGTGTATCAACTTCACGGAGGTATCATAAAATATGGCCTTGAAGAGGGGGGAGAAGATTTTGATGGGAAATGCTACGTTTTTGACAATCGTTTAACCACGAATGTAAATAGCGTAAATCCTGTAGTGATTTCGAAATGCCATATTTGTGGTACAGACTCTGACCGTATGGTCAATTGTGCAAATCCGGATTGTAATGAACATTTGCCAATTTGCGAAAAATGTGGTCATGAAATGGAAGGAGCGTGTTCGGTTGAATGCAAAGAAAATCCAAGAAAACGCCCGTACGATGGAACTGGTTATTATGCAAAGACCACCGTTGGTTACAAACCTGAAATTGCATTCAGAACTCGAAAGAACACTAAAACCTTACATATTGTTGAGGAATTAGGATTAAAATAAAGGATAAAAAAAAGGATTCTTTCACAGAATCCTTTTTTTGTTTATGACTTGACTTTTAATGTTTCAAATCTAATCTAACTACATTCTCAACGTGGTGCGTATGCGGAAACATATCGACAGGTTGTACGACTGAAATATCATATTTTTCGCTCAAGATAGCTAAATCACGGGCCTGAGTGGCTGGGTTGCAACTTACATAAACAATTCGTTTTGGTGCGGCTTCCATGAGCGTTCTGACTACCGCCTCGTCCATGCCTGCACGTGGAGGGTCGGTAATCACAACATCTGGCTTTCCGTGTTGGGCTATAAACTCATTTGTCAAAAATTTACGCATATCACCCGCATAGAAGCTTGTATTGTGCAATTCATTGACATCAGCATTTATTTTTGCATCTTCAATCGCTTCTGGCACATATTCTATACCGATTACTTTTTTAGCTTTTTTGGCCACAAAATTGGCAATCGTACCCGTTCCCGTATAAAGGTCATATACCAATTCATTTCCAGTCAAATCAGCTAATTCTCTTGTGATTTTATACAATTCATAGGCTTGCTCTGAATTTGTCTGATAGAAAGATTTAACCCCAATTCTAAAAGTTAAATCTTCCATACGCTCTTCAATGTATGGTTTACCGTAGTAGGTATGAACCTCTAAATCAAAGAAAGTATCATTGCGTTTTTGATTCAGTATGTAGTTCAACGATGTTATTTGCGGAAAATTTGTGTGCAAATGTTCCATCGTTGCTTTGATATCATCTTTGTTATCTTGGGCAAATTGCACCATCACCATCAAGTCGCCCGTTGTCGAGGTCCTAATCATGATGTTTCTCAAGAAGCCTTCGTGTGCTATGTGGTCATAGTAAGTATAGTTATTGGCATTGGCGAAGTCACGCAACGTAAGCCTGATGGCATTCGATGGGTCAGCTTGGTGATAGCACTTTTCAATCGGAAGTACTTTCTCAAAACGTTTCGGAACGTGGAAACCCAACGCATTTTTACTCATGGCCTCCTCAGTGTTAATTTCATCCCTTGTAAACCATCTGCTATTTGAGAAAGTGTATTCCAACTTATTTCTATAAAACTGCGTTTTTGCTGAGCCCAAAATAGGTTTAATGCTTGGCAAGTCAAGTTTTCCAATACGCTTTAATTGCTCATTTACTTGATTGTATTTTAACTCTAATTGCTTTTCGTATGGTACGTGTTGCCATTTGCATCCTCCACAAACCCCAAAATGCTCACAGAATGGGGCTATTCTGTCGGGCGAATACTCGAGTATTTCAAGCACATTTGCTTCTGCGTAGTTTTTCTTTCGGTTATTCACAAAAAGTTTTACTTTATCGCCTGGATGAACATTGCTTCCCTCAATAAAAATTACCTGACCGTTGTGTTTTGCAATACATTTTCCTTCGGCTGCAAAGCTTTCAACTACAATCGACTCTATGACAAATGTCTTTACTTTTCCCATTATTTATTTTGCTTAACCTTTTTGAATTGAAATCATAAGAATTACGATTTCTCGTTAGTTTTAATTCACAAAAGTATTTAACTTAGCTTTAAGTTCAAAATCCAACCTTTGCCTTAGATTTTACGTCTATGTAATTGAAATTCTCCCTATGAAACTTATTTGCTATGAAAAGATTTTTCCTATTCATTTTTTTTCAATTATTGGTTTCTGTTTGCTTTGCCTCCCACATAGTTGGTGGCGAAATTGAAGTGGTTCCACTCAAAAATCCAGTTGTGGGTACCAGCACACACCAAGTGACTTTAAGTTTGTATTTCGATGCCATAAATGGCCGAACCGCTGCCGAAGATTTATCTATTACGCTACAAATTTACCGCAAAAGAGATTTGATGCGTATGGGTAATGTTACTTGTCCGCAAGTTTACCGGCAGCCCATCAAATACATCGACCCCTCGTGTCAAAAAGGAGATTTATCTACATTACTCATGAAATATTCAAACAATATCAATCTTCCAGAAGCTGATTTTTCAGACCCAGAAGGCTATATGATTGTTTGGGAAAGGTGTTGTAGAAATTCCATCATTACCAATATTCAAAACCCAAGCAATGTTGGAATGGTATTTTATACCGAGTTTCCACCTGTAACGACTCCCAATACAACTCCCCGTTTCCGAGATATTATTGCTGACTATGTTTGCATAAACCAGAACTTTGAAATGGATTTTAGTGCAACAGATGCCGATGGTGATAGTCTTGCTTACACGTTAGTTGTACCTTGGATAGGAAATTCATCCCCACAACAATCTAATCCTACAAATTCCCCGAGCAATAATTATCGTGAAGCATCATGGGTTCCTGGTATTAGTATTGATAATGTCATCCCTGGTGAGATTCCACTTCGTGTTGATGCTCAAACTGGAGTACTGTTTGTAAAACCAAACAAATTAGGGCTTTATGTATTTTCGGTAATGGTTGAGGAGTTTCGTAAAGGAAAGCGTATCGGACGAATGAAAAGAGATTTTCAACTGAAAGTGATTGATTGTATCTTCAATAGCCCACCGCAGGTAATGGTAGCCACACAAAACTCAAAGAAGTTTTTTAAAGATGGGGAAGTGATAACGCTAAAAAAAGGAGAAAAACGCTGCTTTGATGTTTTATTCACCGACCCTGACCTGAAGCAAAGAGTTACACTTTCGGCAAGAGGCGTAAATTTTGATACAAGAAAAATACTTTTACAATCGACTGTCAACGTAGAAATAACAAGTAAAGATACGCTTAAAACTTCATTCTGTTTAGAAGACTGCATAGTTACTCGAAACAACGTTCCAGCTGAATTTTTTATAAATATCAGCGATAACGGTTGCCCTGTACCACAAAATAGGGGCTATCGCATGAAAATTCAGTTTGAAGAAAATCAGAATACTAAGCCTACAGTCACAACATCATTGCTGAGTAATCCGGTGATTACCTACGGAGATACGCTAAAATTTACAGTCTTTGGAAACGATATAGACAACGATACACTTTCGCTAACAGGTAATGGTCGAAATTTCAATTTTGGCAGTTATGGCTTCTCTTTTCCTTCTAAGCAGGGTTTAGGCAATGTCAATTCTATTCTTCAATTTATTCCCAATTGCGAAGCCCTCAAACAAAAACAAATGTTGTTAGATTTCGTAGTAAGAGACCAGCGTTGTGGAGTGACTACACAGACCATCTACTCGGTTCCGG
Source organism: Emticicia sp. (assembly GCF_049241225.1). Classification (NCBI taxonomy): domain Bacteria; kingdom Pseudomonadati; phylum Bacteroidota; class Cytophagia; order Cytophagales; family Leadbetterellaceae; genus Emticicia; species Emticicia sp. The sequence continues at coordinate 2,697 of NZ_JBMLRC010000278.1, read as the reverse complement.
TTGAGGTAAAAGGAAAGCAAAATAATTCACCTATTGTTGCAACAACCTTGGTAAATAACACAGCAGAGCTCATCCTCAACCCTAACGCTGCCAATGAGCTAACGTTTAATGTCAATGCTCAAGATTCCGATAATGAGCAGCTTACACTTACGGGCGTTCCGAAAGGGTTTGAGTATAAGAATGTCTTGATGACATTTGATAATAAAGAAGGTAGGGGAAAAGTAAGTAGCTTATTTACCTGGAAACCAACGTGCTTTATGCTCGGTGGGCAAGATTCAAAGGAATTTATTGTTAATTTTTCGACAAAAGATAATAATTGTTTGCAGTTACAAGATTCTGTCAGTGTAAAACTTATATTGAAAGATAACTCCGTAATCGAAAACCCTATTCAGCCATATAACACATTTACGCCAAACGGCGACGGTAAGAACGATTTTTTTAGCTTAGGTACAATTCCAGAAGACAATTGCAAGCGACAATTCAAGAAGTTTGAGATTGTGAATAGGTGGGGTAAATCGGTTTTTGTTACTAATGAACGAAGTTTTATTTGGACTGGCGAGAACGAATCATCGGGTGATTATTTTTATGCTTTAACATATTCTGACAAAGTTTACAAAGGAGTTATTCACTTGGTTCGCTAATTTTAATCGTTTTCTAATTGTTTTTAATATTTTTTGGGAACAAATTCGTAAAAAAAAACATTTTAATACCATAATAGTTGTACCAATTATTGGTGATAATTTATTTTTTAAACTATTTATTCCATGCTAAAAGATAAAGTTGTAATCATTACAGGTGGTTCGTCGGGTATTGGTAAAGCTCTTGCCTTTGAACTTGGTAAAGAGCATTGTAAATTGATTATTACTGGTCGAAATATCGACAAATTAGAACAAACCAGCCACGAACTTTCAATGCAAGGAATCGAGAATCATTATTTAGTAGCCGATTCCAGTTTAGAGTATGACAACAAACGAATAGTTGCCGAGGCAATTTATCATTACGGCAAAATCGATATTTTAATTAATAACGCAGGCATTACAATGCGGTCGATGTTTGAAGATGCTGATATTGATGCCACTATTCGTAAAGTAATGGACATTAATTTTTTTGGTACAGTTTATCTCACTCAAGCTGCACTCCCTTACATTAAAAAAGCCAAAGGCACAATTGTCGGAATTTCTTCGATTGCTGGCTACAGAGGCTTACCGGTGCGAAGTGGTTATTCTGCATCTAAATTTGCAGTAAATGGTTTTCTTGAAGCACTACGAACGGAGCTCTTGTACTCTGGGGTTAATGTATTGACAGCCTGCCCAGGTTTTACTTCTTCAAATATTCGATATTCTGCCATCGATGCACACGGAGAAGTCAGTCAGGAAACTGTGCGAGACGAACAAAAAATGATGTCCTCTGAAGAGTGTGCCATGCACATTGTGAAGGCAATTAAAAAACGTAAGCGTTCGATTGTTTTAACCAGCGAAGGTAAACTTACTGTATGGTTAAATAAACTTTTTCCTTCTTGGGTTGATAAATTGGTTTATACTACCTTGGCCAAGGAGAAAAACTCTCCATTGAAGCAAATTAGCGAAATTCACTAGTCATCATTAATAGCCTGCAGATTTTGCAGGCTATTTTACTAACCATATATCACTTTCTTTCAAATAGCAGAAATCTCCCTCCCAAAGAACCTGATACCAAATATCATCTGTTCTGATCACGTTTAGTCTATTACCTTCTCCGATACTTCCAACAATTTGAGAAGCGGCCGATGGGTAGTCTCTGAGGTAAACCTTTTCATTTTTTATTATTGCCGATTTATAATTATTGGGCAGGTTGATTAACCCCGCTAAAAAAAATAAATAGACAATGAATATAACCTTATGGCTTATAGGAGAAAACTGTTGATTTTTTTTCTTTAGCATTAACACCGTAAAAATATAAAGGCCTAAAAGCAGAAAACCTACCCAAACATAATTAGAGTATTTGCTGTAATAGAACAAAAAATAATTCAAATCATTTTTTTCATAACCCTTAAAGCCATTCTCAGTTGCCACGATATACATTTTTTCAAAAACTTTTTCGTTGGGCTGTTTGAAAAAATAGAGATTGAGGTAATACAATTCTTTTACAAACTCTCCCTTCGTTTCTGAAATATTTGCAAGTTTTAAATAAATTTTTGGATTGACATTTTGAGAATTTTCGATGATTTTCTCATAAATGTTCTTAGCCTCATCAAATTTTTTTTGAATAAATAAAGAATCTGCTTTTTTATTTAAAGCAGTTTGTCCCTGACTATCAGTTACTTGCAGGAAAATTAAAAAAAAAGTGAAAAATATTTTCAGAAAATTCAAAAAGTATATTTGCATCGTATTGTTAAAAGTACTAATTTTGCACCACGATTTAAGAACAACAGCACAGAAAAGCAAAGTTAATACAAATAATTTCACTTTCAAATCTGTTTCAAACTTAAAGAGTAAATACAAAAATAACGATTCCGTAGCTCAGTTGGTAGAGCAATACACTTTTAATGTATGGGTCCTGGGTTCGAGTCCCAGCGGGATCACAAGGGCTATCAGTGATAGTTCTTCTTCGTGTCAGAGGGCACATTTACATATATACAGACAATGGCTTTTGCCAAAAGTTTGATGATTCCGTAGCTCAGTTGGTAGAGCAATACACTTTTAATGTATGGGTCCTGGG